>JBFIYQ010000179.1:0-5944 GCA_041605275.1 Gammaproteobacteria bacterium | reverse complement strand
CCGCGGCGGAAGCAAACTCTTCCTCCCGCGCGATTTCCGGGTTCGGGTTGGCCTCCAGGAAGTGCAGCCGACCCTCCGGGTCCATGCGGTAGTCGATGCGGCCATAGCCCTCCAGCCCGAGGATGCGGTAGATGCGCTTGCTCTGGCGCACCAGAGTCGCTTCGACCCCATCGGGCAGCGGGCGCGGCGGAGTGATTTCGACCCCGTGCTTTTCCTGGTAGGCAATGTCGTGCTTCATCCGCTCGGTGGCGATCAGGTTCTCGTCCAGCTCGCTGTCCTTGAGCACCAGCTCCCGCGGCGGCAACGCGGTCAGGCGGACGTTGCCGAGGATGCCGACGTACAGCTCACGCCCGGGAACGAACTGCTCAAGAATTGCGTCGGTGCCGATTCGCTTGTGGATGAATTCCACTCTTTTCAGCAGCGACTCTTCGTCGTTGACCACCGAGGCCTTGGATATGCCCCGTGAAGCTTCCTCGTTGAGGGACTTGACGATGATGGGAAAGTCGAGCTTCGACGGACGCCGCACCGCGTGTCCCCGGCGCGCCGCCTTGAAACGCGGACAGCGGATGCGATGGTAAACAAGAAGTTTTTTCGACATCGCTTTGTCCCGGGCGATGATCAATCCCCGCGGGCTGCAGCCGGTGTAGGGAACGCCGAGAAGCTCGAGAAACGCGACCACGTTCTGGTCGTATACCGCCTCGCCGCGAAATTCTTCCAGTAGATTGAACACGATGTGCGGCTTCCAGTCCCGCACCGCCTGGCGGATGGGAAGCAGCTCGTCCAACACCCCCAGCACGCGAACCTGGTGACCGAGGTTTTTCAACGCCTGCGTCACATCCAGCTCTGTCTTGAGCTCGTACTGCTCCGCGTCACTGAGCGTGGTGGGATCTTCCGGCGGCACGAAACTCGCGTGCACCAACACCAGGACCCTGAGCTTTTTCACAATGCGTGCCAGTCCCTGCGCCGGTAGACGTACTCCGCGCTTCGCGCGGCAAGCACGATGGCCAGGTCAACGATAAGCCGCCGCTCGGAACCCGAGACACGCAGCTTTAGCTCGCGGCAGCGACTGATCATTTCCCGTAGAACCATGTCCACCGCCAGCGGGTGCTCCGAAGTATTCTCGGTCACCATTCGGCGGATCTTCACCCGGTTACGGCGAAGAAACGCCGACGCCTTTTCGCCGTTTCGTGTTTTGGTGCCGCGGAAAAGCCTGGAGAGGTCGGCGTCGTAATCGGTGGTGGTCATGCCGGAATAGAGTTCCAGCTTCTCCTCGTAGTGCTCCCGCAGCGTCTTGCTCATTTTGCTGATCGGATCAACCTTGGCGCGATTGCGCACCTTGGGCTTTTGCCCGGCAATTTCCTCCATCAGCTCATTCACGTATTCGAGCTTTTTCAGCGCCGGCCAGCCCTTGTACTTCTGTCTCCAGTTGGACTTCGGCGTCAGCCATAAGGCGAAGGTCTCAGCGAAATCTTCGTCCGGATGGGCCTGCGCGTACCAGTGGTCCAGATGGGTGACGTAGCGCCTGCTCGCCGGGTTCGGCTTGTAATAATCCGGATAGCGGGAGGAAGAACGTCCGAACGTCTGCTGCCAGCGCCGGCGGCGGCTAAACCGATATGCGTGGTCCATGACGTGACCCATCTCGTGACGCAACAGCTTGAGGCAGCTTAACCGGTTGCCTCCTTCCACGTTCAGGATCTGCTTGCGCTCCAGGCGCATAAGCCTCGGATGGGTCAGGTAAAAGGGCAGCGCGATTCCGGTCACGCCGTCGGGCGAAAACCACTCGTCCGAAACCCAGAAGTGCGGCCGGATACGAATGTCGCGCGTATCGAGCTCCTCAAGAAGCTTTTCGACGCGTTCCTCGAGCCAGGTGCCCTCGATCCGAGCGCCTAGATCGCGGAACCGCAGGTCGAGCAGTCGCTCTTCGGACCATCGGGTCCAGGTAAGACGTTTCTTGGCCGCCAACGAATGTGCTCTGAAGCTGTCCGTCGACGCGGTCGCCCGGGCCGCGTCGTTCAAAGATGGTTAGTTATAAGTTGCTGACGTCTTCCGGATTGAGAATCACGCCGCTTTACTGCGGATTTCCGGTGCCGCCTCGTCGAGGGCACGCTCGAAGCGATCGAACAGGTCTCCGATTTGCCTTTCGTCGATGATCAGCGGCGGACAGATGGCCACCGAGTCGCCTGTTAGACCGCGCACGATCAGCCCGTTGGCCTGGGCGCGCTCGGCGACCCCGTGGGCCGCCTTGACATCGGGATCAAACTGATCCCTGGTCTCCTTGTCGGCGACCAGCTCAATCGCGCCGATGAGTCCTACGCCCCGGGCCTGCCCCACCAGCGGGTGCTCGGTGAGTTTTCCTAGGCGTGATTGGAAGGTCGGCGACACCCGCCGCACGTGAGCAACAATGTCGCGCTCCTCGTAAATCTTCAGA
The DNA here is from genome assembly GCA_041605275.1 of Gammaproteobacteria bacterium. GTDB lineage: Bacteria > Pseudomonadota > Gammaproteobacteria > HK1 > HK1 > CAMYJH01. The sequence goes on along the minus strand of JBFIYQ010000179.1, from coordinate 3,516 downwards.
GTTTCCAGGGCCACCGCCGCGGATACGGGATGCGCCCCGTAGGTGTAGCCCATACCAAAAACGCCCTGGGCCTTGCTGTTGTCGGCGATGACTTCGTATAGCTCGTCCGAGATCATCAGCGCCGCAATCGGAAGATACCCCGACGAAAGCTGCTTGGCGCAGGTCACCATGTCGGGACGGATGCCGTAGGTCTGACTGCCCCACAGGTTGCCCGTTCGGCCGAAACCGCAGATGACCTCGTCTGCAATCATAAGCACGTCGTGCTTTTTCAGCACCGCCTGCACCTGCTCGAAATACCCTTCCGGAGGAATAATGACGCCGCCGGCGCCCATGACCGGCTCCGCTATGAACGCGGCCACCGTCTCGGCGCCCTCCTCTTCGATCAGCCGATCGAGACTCTCCGCCAGCCGCTTCGAAAACGCCGCCTCCGATTCTCCCGGCTCGGCGTGGCGGTAGTGATGCGGGGCGTCCGTGTGCAGAAATCGTTCCCGCGGCAGATCGAAGTGCTTTTGCATCGCCGGAATCGCGGTCAGGCTTCCGGCCGCCACCGTGACGCCGTGATAGCCGCGCAGCCTGGAAATGATTTTTTTCTTCTTCTCCCGCCCGCGGGCGTTGTTGTAATACCAGACGAAGCGAATGGCGCTGTCCACCGCCTCGGATCCCGAGTTAACGAAAAACACCTTGCCCATGGGATCCGGCGCCATGCCGATGAGTTTTTCCGCAAGATCGATGACCGGCTCGGTGGCCCGGTGGGCAAAGTTGTGGGAGAAAGGCATCTGCCCGAGCTGGCGTGACGCCGCCTGAACCAGTCGCGGCTCGCTGAACCCCAGGGACACGCACCAAAGACCGGCAAGCCCCTCGATGTATTTGTTGCCCTCGTCATCGAAAACGTAAATATTCTCCCCGCCGGTGATGATCAGCGGACCTTTGTCGCGGTGAAGCACCCAGTTGGTGTATCCATGGAGGTTGTAGGCAATATCTTTCGCCGCAAGTGAATTCGGTGCGTGGGTCATGGATTCAGTCCACCCTTCTATCTTGATTCCGGGACTTCAAACGTGCTCGCCGCCGTTGATTTGAATTTCGGTTCCGGTGACGTAACTCGCCTGGGGCGAGCAAAGGAAATAAATGGTCGAGGCAACTTCCTCGGGCGTACCCAGCCTTCGCAACGGGAGCCGCCGCGCGATCTCCTCGGTGCCCGGCGACAGGATCGCGGTATCGATTTCTCCAGGCGCGATGGCGTTGACCCGGATCCCGCGGGGCCCGAAGTCCGCCGACATCTCCCGGGTCAGCGCGGCCAGCGCCGCCTTCGAGGTGGCATAGGCCGCCCCCGCAAAAGGATGCACCCGGCTTCCGGCGATGGAGGTTACGTTGATGATGGTGCCCTTCCCTGCCTTGAGCTCTTCAATCAGCCCCCGGGCGAGCAGGATGGGGGCGAAAAAGTTCACCTGAAATACGTGCTTCCAGTCCTCGGCCTTGGTGTGAATGGCGTCCAGCCGCTCGCCGTTCGGCCCCTTGGGCGAGATTCCGGCGTTGTTCACCAGCGCGTTGAGCGGCGCCCCGTTCAGGCGCTCTCTCATTTCCGCGATACCGTTAAGCGTGTTTTCCTGGTCGGAGAGATCGATCTGAATATGATCCTCGGGACCCGCTTCCCACGGGCAGTCCTCCGGAAACGCGTGCCGCGAGCAGGTAATGACCCGCCAGCCGGCGCTGGAAAAGCGCTTCACCGTGGCGTGACCGATACCCCGGCTGGCCCCCGTAAGAATCAGGGTGCGTTTACGTTCCGGCTGGTTTTCCGGCATGGAATTCGTCTCCTTGAGCCCGCGCTCGAGATTTACCGACGCTCAGCTACAAAGCATAACGGCTAGGACAGTGCTTGGCTAAATTAAAAGCTGCGGTTAGCCTGTTTATCTCTCGCCGCCAATCCCATCGGCCACCGGAGCGATCATGAGCGCCATCGACCTTCGAAGCGATACCGTCACCCGCCCCACCGAGGCCATGCGCGCGGCCATGGCCGCCGCCGAAGTGGGCGACGACGTCTACGGCGAAGATCCCACCGTCAACCGGCTCGAGGCCATGGCCGCGGAACGACTGGGACACGAGAGCGCGGTGTTCGTTCCCAGCGGCACACAGTCCAATCTGCTCGCCCTGCTCAGTCATTGCGAGCGCGGTGACGAGTACATCGTAGGTCAGATGGCCCACACCTATCGATTCGAAGGCGGCGGCGCGGCGGTGCTGGGCAGCATCCAGCCGCAGCCCATCGACTTCGAACCCGACGGCACTTTGGACCTGGACCTGGTTGCCCGGGTCATCAAGCCGGACAACGTTCACTTCGCGCGGACGAAGCTCTTGTGCCTGGAGAATACCCAGGCGGGTAAGGTGCTCCCGCTTGCATACATCGACAGGGCGAGGGCATTCGTTGACAAGCGCGGGCTGGCGCTGCACTTAGATGGCGCGAGAATATTCAACGCGGCGGTGAAGCTCGGCGTCCCGGTGGATCGCATCACCGCCAGTTTCGACAGCGTTTCATTTTGTCTCTCCAAGGGCCTGGGCGCGCCGGTTGGCTCGGTTCTCTGCGGCAGGCGCGACCTGATCCAGAAAGCCCGGCGCTGGCGTAAGGTGGCCGGCGGGGGCATGCGGCAGGCGGGCGTCATCGCCGCCGCCGGAATTGTCGCGCTTCAATCCCACGTGGATCGACTCGCCGAGGACCATGCCAACGCGAAGGCGCTGGCACAGGGGCTCGCCGGCGTCGCAGGACTCTCCGTGAACCCGGACGAGGTACAGACCAACATGCTTTTCGTCGGCGTGACGGCGGGCGATTCGGCCAGCTTCTCCGAGCACATGCGCAAACGGGGAATATGTGTTTCTGCAGGTACCCCGATTCGCATGGTCACTCACCTCGACTTTCTCACCGAGCATATACCCGTGGTGGTCGAGGCCGCGCGCGCCTATTTCGCCCGGGCCGCCTGAGACTATCTCCGCATTGACGCCCGCCGGGAGTTTTCCCGAAGGGAAAAAGCTGACGGCGACGCGCTAACGGGGATGGAAAATTCGAAGGGTTCCGTTAGCGAGCCCCGCGGCCACGATCATTCTTCCCCCGGCGAGGGTCACTCCCGCGAGATTGGATGACAGCCGGGCCGGGAGCTTCACCTCCCAGTCCCGCTCCGCGCCATCGGCGGTGCGGTGAATGGCGGCGAGGCGGCTGCGATCCTGAGTGGGAAGCAGCAGCTCCACGGTGCCGTCGCCGTCAAAATCCCCGGCGGCGGCCAGATCCAGATTGCGCGATCCGAGTACGTGGGAAGTGAACCCCGGAATGCGCGCCACGGATACGAGCTTTTTGCCTTCCCAGCGGGAAAACTGAACCACGCCGCCCAGAAGCGGCGTCAGCACCTCAGCCAGCTCCATCTCGCCACCGGGACCGAAGGGCGCCACGGCGATGGCGTGACGCCAACGCTGGCCGCTACCGATGGCGGGACTTTCGGCCAGCATCACGCCGGTCTCGTCGTAGAGCGCCAGCTT
>JBFIYQ010000178.1:0-5990 GCA_041605275.1 Gammaproteobacteria bacterium | reverse complement strand
CTTAAACAGAACGCTTCGATAGCGCATGGATTTAATCGGGTGACGATCGAGCCACGGCAGGACGAAAAATATCAGCACCGCCGCAAACATGGCGATGACACCCGTCAACTTGTCCGGTATGGCGCGCAAAATCGCGTAGTAAGGGGTGAAGTACCAAACCGGGACGATGTGTTCTGGAGTGGTCAGAGGATCCGCCGGCACGAAGTTCGCGCTTTCTAAAAACCAGCCGTAGAAGTCCGGTATGAAGAACATGACAATGGCGAAGATGATCAAGAAGACCACCGCGCCCATGATGTCCTTCACGGTGTAGTACGGATGGAACGGGATGCCGTCCTGAGGAATCCCCTCGGCGTTCTTGTTCTCTTTGATCTCAACACCGTCGGGATTATTGGAGCCCACTTCGTGCAGTGCCAGAATATGCGCGGCGATCAGCCCCAGCAGCACCAGCGGGACCGCAACCATGTGGAATGAGTAAAAACGATTGAGCGTCGCGTCGGAGACCACGTAGTCGCCCCGGATCCAGAGGGCCAGATCCTCACCGACCCAGGGAATCGCGCCGAATAGCGAGACGATGACCTGCGCGCCCCAGAAGGACATCTGGCCCCACGGCAGCAGATAACCGAAGAAGGCTTCAGCCATGAGGGCCAGGTAAATCATCATGCCCAGGATCCAGATGAGCTCCCGCGGATACTTGTAGGAGCCGTACATGATGCCCCGGAACATGTGCAGATAAACGACGATGAAAAAAAACGACGACCCGGTAGAGTGCATGTAACGAATGGCCCAGCCCCAGGGCACCTCGCGCATGATGTACTCCACCGAGGCGAAGGCGTGCTCCGCCGACGGCTTGTAGTGCATCGCGAGCCAGATGCCAGTAAGAAGCTGAATCACCAAAGCGAGCAGCGCGAGCGATCCGAAGAAATACCAGAAGTTGAAGTTCTTCGGCGCGTAGTACTTCGCGAGATGCTCGTTCCACATCTTGGTGAGCGGAAAGCGCGCATCCGTCCACTCGAGCAGTCCGGTAAGCAGAGCTTTCATCAGGCCGCCTCCTGATCCACGCCGATGATTACGCGGCTGTCGCTCAGAAATTTATAAGGCGGCACCACGAGATTGGTGGGCGCCGGCACCCCGGCGTACACCCTCCCGGCCAGGTCGAAACGCGAGCCGTGGCAGGGACAGAAAAACCCTCCCTGCCACTGGGGCCCAAGGTCGGCGGGAGCCACCTCGGGTCGGTAGGTGGGCGAGCATCCCAGATGCGTGCAGAGTCCCACCAGTATCAGATATTCGGGCTTGATCGCGCGGTGCGGATTCTTGGCGTAGGGCGGCTGCTGTTCCGCCTCAGAGTTGGGGTCCCGGAGCTTGTCCTCGATCTTCACCAGGGAGGCCAGCTGATCCTGGGTTCTGCGGACGATCCACACCGGCTTGCCCCGCCATTTGACTACGGTCATCTGCCCGGGCTCGAGCTTGCCGATGTCCTCCTCCACCGGAGCGCCGATGGCTTTGGCGCGTTCGCTGGGCTGAAACGACACTACGAAGGGCACCGCCGCGAATACTGCTCCCACCGTGCCGACCACGGTGGTCGCGCCCGTGAGGAACCGGCGCCGCCCAATATCTACGCCATCACCACTCATGACTTGAGAAGACTCCTAAGCTGGGAATGCCGGATGAGTTGTTGTTTTCAATCGGCCCAGGAACTTAAAACGGCGCGAAATGACAGCACCCGCTAGCTTTTTGATCGTCCTATAAGCGCCGGAATAGGTCAAGGCCGCGGCCCAGCGGGCCGACGCCGACGCCGTTATACGCCCGTTTTCGCGATAGTCTGCTCGAGCGCGGCCAGAAAGGCGGCGTTCTCGTCGACGGTGCCCACCGTTACCCTGAGACACTGTTCGAGCGCCGGGTCGGTGCCGTTCAGATTCTTGACCAACACCTTTCTCAACTTCAGCCCGTCGTATATCGACTGCGCCCCAACGGCGGTCGCCCTGAACAGCAGGAAATTGGCGCGGCTCGGCCATACCCTGACTCCATCGATTGCGGCGAGCGCGGTGGTAAGCGCCTCGCGCTGACTGCAGATCTCATCGCACTGCCGAATAAAGACCTCACGCTGCTCCAAGGCGAACGCCGCGGAGCGCTGGGTGAGCACGTTGATGTTGTACGGCAGCCGGAGTTTCTCCAGCTGATCCGTCCAGTCGCTTGCGCCCACCAGGTAGCCCAGCCGAAGGCCGGCGAGACCGAGCTTGGACAGGGTGCGCATCACCACTACGTTGTCAAATTCCTGCCAGCGCGCGATCCAGGTGTCGCCGGCGAAAGGGGCGTAGGCCTCATCGATGACCACAAGGCCGCGGGCCTCTCGGGCCAGCGCCGCCATGGCGTCGGGGTCGAAAAGATTTCCGGTGGGGTTGTTGGGGTAAGCGAGAAAAATCAGCGACGGCCGGTGCCGTTTCACCTCGGCGAGCGTCGCTTCGGCGTCGAGGGCGAAGCTGTCCGGCTCCAGCGGCACCTCGACGAAGCCCATGCCGGCAGCCAGGGCGCAGCGCCGGTACATGACAAAGCTCGGCGCCACCGAGAGCACCACGGCACCGGGGCGCGCGAACACGGTGCAAAGCAGCTGGATGAGCTCGTCGGATCCGTTGCCGAGCACCAGCGGCTGATCCCGGTCCAGTCCTTCGGACGCCCTGATGCGGGCTTTGAGCTCGGCGGCATGCGGGTCTGGATAGCGATTGACCGGCGCGTCGCGCAAGCGCTCCAGCCATTCCTGGCGCACCCCCCGAGGCCACGCGTGGGGATTCTCCATGGCGTCCAGCTTTACCATGCCGCTGGCGTCAGCGACGCCGTAGGGCGATAACTGCCTGAACTCGGGCTTCACCAGCTGCGCCAAGCGCTTGGCGCGATCCGGCTTTGCAGCTGGCGGAGTTCCCTCCCGGTCACTCACCGTCTTTTCGAATCTCGGCGGATCGGGCGTGGGCGGTGAGCGCCTCGCCCCGGGCGAGATGCGCGGCCACGTCCCCCAGGGCGCGAGCGCCTTCGGGTGTGCAGTGGATGACGCTGGATCGCTTCTGAAAGTCGTAAACTCCCAGCGGCGAGCTGAATCGCGCCGTGCCTCCGGTGGGCAGCACGTGATTGGGACCGGCGCAGTAATCGCCCAGCGCCTCAGCGGTAAAACGCCCCATGAATATGGCGCCGGCGTTGCGCACCGCCGGCAGCAGCGCGTCCGGATTCTCCACCGAAAGCTCCAGGTGCTCCGGCGCGATCCGGTTGACCACCTCGATGGCCTGGTCCAGGTCTTCGACGCGGATAAAGGCGCCCCGGCGGGTCAGCGATCGACGAATGATTTCAGCGCGCTCCATCTCCGGCAGCAGGCGCGCCACCGCTTCGTCCACCTGATCGAGATAGGACTCGTCGGGACAAATCAGAATGGCGCGGGCGTCCTCGTCGTGCTCGGCCTGGGAGAACAGATCCAGGGCGGTCCAGTCCGCCGGCGCGCTGCCGTCGCTGACGATAAGAATCTCCGAAGGCCCCGCGATCATGTCGATGCCCACCTGGCCGAACACCAGCCGCTTGGCCGTCGCCACGTAGGCGTTTCCAGGACCGACGATCTTGTCCACCCGCTCGACGCTTTCGGTGCCGTAGGCCAGCGCCGCCACCGCCTGGGCGCCGCCCACCGTGAGCACTTCGGTGACCCCCGCCACTTTAGCCGCCGCCAGCACCAGATCGCCCAAGTTCCCGTCCGGCGCCGGCACCACCAGCAGCACCTCTGGGACACCGGCCACCCTGGCCGGAATGGCGTTCATCAGCACCGAGGAGGGATAGGCGGCTTTACCGCCGGGCACATAGAGCCCCACCCGTTTCAGCGGGGTGATTTGCTGGCCCAGGCGGGTGCCGTGCTCATCACTGAAGGACCAGGAGTCCTGCAACTGCTTCAGGTGGTAGTCGCGGATCCGGTCGGCGGCGGTCTTGAGCGCGCGGCGGGATTTTTCTTCAGCCGCCGCCCATGCCTGGTCGATCCGAGACTCGGGGACGAACAGCTCTCGAATGCTCTCGACCTCAAGGCGGTCGAAGCGGCGGGTGTACTCCAGCAGCGCGGCGTCGCCGCGCCAACGCACCTCGTCGATGATCTCCCGCACCCGGGCCTCTACTTCGGTATCCGACTCCGGCGGCGAGGAAACCAGCGCATCCAGGCCGGGCGCAAATCCCGGGTCCGAAGCGTCCAGGCGTCGAATGGCGACTTTCCTGGTCAACGCCGTTATCCGCGAGCGGCGGCCCGATCCCGGGTGTTGGAGGCGGCGGCCGCCAGTCGCTCGATGACCGCCTTGATGGCGGCGTGCTTCATCTTCATGGCGCCCTTGTTCACCACCAGCCGGGAGCTGATGTCGGCAATGTGGTCCAGCACTACCAGGCCGTTCGCTTTGAGGGTGTTGCCGGTGTCCACCAGGTCCACGATCCAGTCCGCCAGGTCCACCTGGGGGGCGAGCTCCATGGAGCCGCTCAACGGGATTATCTCCACCTGGGTTCCGCGCCCGGCAAAAAACCGACGGGTGGTCTCGGCGTACTTGGTTGCCACCCTGAGACGCTTGCCGTGGCTGCGCCGATCCCGGCGGCCCGCCACCACCATGCGGCAGCGGGCTATCCCTAAGTCAAGGGGCTCGTAGAGATTCGAGCTGCCCAGCTCCAGCAGCACGTCCTTACCGGCAATGCCGAGATCCGCGGCCCCGTATTCCACATAGACCGGAACGTCCTGGGCGCGGATCACGAGCAGGCGAAACTCGCCGCCTTTGACCGGTATGACCAGCTTGCGACTGGATCTCGGGTCTTCTTCCGGCTGGACCCCGGCGCGCGAAAGAAGCGGCAGCGCCTCTTCCAGAATTCGCCCCTTGGAAATGGCCAGAGTAATCATCGACGCACGGATTTCATCCCGGCACCCGGCGAATGCGCGCACCGAGCTTGGCGAGCTTCTCTTCAATGCTCTCGTATCCGCGGTCGATGTGGTAGATACGATCCACCGTGGTGTCGCCGTCTGCCACCAGACCGGCCAGCACCAGGCTCGCCGACGCGCGCAGATCCGTGGCCATCACCGGCGCCGCGGTAAGCCGCTGCACGCCGTGGGTCACTGCGGTGTTGCCCTGAAGCCTGATGTCCGCGCCCATGCGCTGCAGCTCAAGGATGTGCATGAAGCGATTCTCGAACACGGTTTCCGAAATCATTCCGGTGCCGTCGGCGACCACGTTCACCGCGGTGAACTGCGCCTGCATGTCGGTGGGGAAGGCGGGATAGGGCGAAGTGCGCACGTTGACCGCCTGCGGGCGGTCGCCGTGCATGTTGATCTCGATCCAGGTTTCGCCGAGGGTGATATCGGCGCCGGCTTCCTTCAGCTTTTCAATCACCGCTTTGAGCATTTCGGGGCGGGTGTCCTTGAGACGCACGTGCCCGCCGGTGATGGCGGCCGCGGCAAGATAGGTTCCGGTCTCGATGCGATCCGGCAGAACGTCGTACTGGGTGCCGTTGAGGGAATCGACCCCCTCGATGAGGATGGTGTCGGTGCCCGCGCCTTCGATATGCGCCCCCATGGCGGTGAGGCAGTTGGCGAGGTCAACGACCTCGGGCTCGCGGGCCGCGTTCTCTATGGTGGTCGTGCCACTGGCCAGGGTCGCGGCCATCATCAGGTTCTCCGTGCCGGTCACGGTGACCAGATCCATGACAAGCCGCGTTCCCTTGAGCTTTTTGGCTTTGGCGCGGATGAATCCGTTCTCCACTTTGATATCCGCGCCCATCTTGGAGAGTCCCTGGATGTGCAGGTTCACCGGGCGCGAGCCTATGGCGCAGCCGCCGGGCAGCGACACCAGCGCCTCGCCGAAGCGGGAAACCAGCGGACCGAGCACGAGTATGGACGCGCGCATGGTCTTGACCAGCTCGTAGGGCGCGAAAATGTTCTCGAGCGTCGTCGGATCGACTTCGATGCTCATCTTTTCACCCATCGTCAGGGTCACTCCCATGCG
>JBFIYQ010000177.1:0-5998 GCA_041605275.1 Gammaproteobacteria bacterium | reverse complement strand
GACCGTTTCCCGCGGTCACGGCGAGACCGCGTGGCAGCGTTTTCTCCCCACCGGGCCGCTGGCATTCCTGCCGCTGCCGGGTAAACACGCGTCCATCGTCTGGTCGACCACCCCCGGCCACGCCGATGCTCTGGAGAACATGAGCGAAGCGAGTTTCGTCCAAGCCCTGGAGGACGCTTACCAAGGCAGGCTCGGCGAGGTCCGGCTGGCGGGACCGCGGGCGACTTTCGAGCTGGCGACCCTCAGCGCGCGGGACTATGTCAGTCACCGGGTGGCGCTGGTGGGCGACGCGGCCCACACGGTGCATCCTCTGGCGGGGCAGGGCGTTAACCTGGGTATTCTCGATGCGGCGGCGCTGGCCGAGGTGCTGGGCGCGGCCCGTGCGGCCGGCCGCGACATCGGGCGAAGCCACACGCTGCGTAAGTATCAACGCTGGCGCAAGGGGCACAACGCCGTCATGCAAACCGCGCTCAGCGGGCTGAACTGGCTGTTCGCAAGTCCTTCCGCTGCATTAAAGGACGCGCGCAATATGGGCCTGCGGATGACCAATCAGATCCCGCCGCTCAAGCGCTGGTTCATGCAGTACGCGTCCGGCCTGTCGGGAGATTTACCGGCCGCGGCGATGCCTCGCGATTACCCCGAGGCGATGGCACGCTCGTTTCGTCATCCAGGCTGAGCACTGTCGAAGCCAGGGATTCTTTTGATAAGCACGAATTACTTGAGGAATGATGATCCATGTCTGAAGTCATAGAAACCGTTTTTGAAAGCGACCTGTCTAGCCTTGATTTACTGCATCGGGGCAAAGTTCGGGACATCTATGCGGTGGACGATGCGCATATGCTCATCGTCGCCTCCGATCGTCTGTCGGCGTTCGACGTGGTGCTGCCCGATCCTATCCCCGGCAAAGGGGCCGTGCTCACCGACCTGTCCTTGTTTTGGTTCAAGCAAACGGGCGCCATCGTCAAGAACCACCTGTCCGATTTGGCACTGGAGGACGTGCTCCCCGATGAAAGCGAGAGACAAAGCGTCCAAGGTCGGGCTCTAGTGGTCAAACGTCTTAAAGCGCTTCCCATGGAAGCGATTGTCCGCGGCTACCTCATCGGCTCCGGCTGGAAGGACTACCAGGCTACCGGCGCGGTGAGCGGGATCGCGCTGCCGTCGGGGCTGCGCCAGGCGGATCGCCTCCCGGAGACTATTTTTACCCCCTCCACCAAGGCGGACGTGGGTGAGCATGACGAGAACATCAGCTTCAATGACATCGTTGATCTGGTGGGCGAGGACGTTGCCCAACGCGTGCGGGACATCAGCATTCGAATTTACGAGCAGGCGGCAGACTACGCGGCCGACCGCGGCATCATCATCGCCGACACCAAGTTCGAGTTCGGCCTCGACGGAGGCGGCGAGATTGTGCTTATCGATGAGGTTCTGACCCCGGACTCGTCACGATTCTGGCCGGCGGATGAATATGCTCCGGGCAGCAGCCCGCCCAGCTTCGACAAGCAGTTCGTGCGCGACTATCTGGAAACTCTGGACTGGGACAAAAGACCGCCGGCGCCGAAGCTTCCGCCGGAAGTGATCGAGAGGACGGCGCAGAAATACGCGGAGGCCAGAAGGCGGCTGATCGGGTGACGCGTAACGCGTAACGCGAGGCTGAACAGAACCGAACGGATGCAGCAGCAAGCGCCAGCTCGCGAACTCCTCAGATCAGGTGGTTTGGTAACGGAACGCTCTACCGGGCGGGGCCGAGCTTCAACCAGGCGTAGCGGTCGCCGGTCTCCACTATCAAAGAACGCAGCTCGTTACCGCGCAGCACGGTAATTTTGACTCGATCACCAGGTTTGCGATTGCTCCAAAGCGCGCGGTAAAAGCCGGCTAGGGTGGTAACGGACTGCCCGTCGATCTCGACCATGACGTCCCCGGCGCGGACATCCGCTCGCGCCGCTGGCCCGTCCTCTGCCACCCGCTGAATCACAATCAAACCCTCGACCTCCTGAGAATAAACGCCGATCCACGGGCGGGATCCCAGGCTGCGGCCGTGGGAGAGCAGATCTCCCATTACGGACTTGAGCGCGTCAATGGGGACGAACATGTTTCCGGGAAGCATGCGTTCCCCCTGGAGCGCGTCACCCACCACCAGGGAGCCGATGCCCACCAGATGACCGTTGCTGTCCAGCAGCGCGGCGCCTCCGAACATGGGGTACGGCGGTGAAGTGAAGATGGCGCCGTCAAGCAGGTACTCCCAATAGCCGGCAAACTCGCGCCGGGACACCGCCACCGCGGGACGCACCGCCTGGACGCCACCGAAGGCGGTCACCAGAAGTCGATCGAATTCCGCCACCGCGTTGGAACGCCCCAGGGGCATCGGGATGACTCCCAGCGGACGGGACGCGCGTATCAGCCCGAAGCCGGTGGCATGGTCGTAGGCCACGATTTCCGCCGGAGTCGGCTCATGGCCGAGTGCGGTGACCGTAACCTCACTGGCCTCGAGGATTAGATAGCCGATGGTGACGATGAGGCCGTCACCGTCGATCACTACGCCGGAGCCGGCACGTTCCGTTCCAAGCGCAGGTGCCGTTCGCGCGCTGGCCGGGACCTTAGATTCAACCGCGACAACGGCAGAGAGGACCCGCGCCGCAGGGGGATCCCCGGACTGGGCCTTTGCGGCGGGAAGCGCAAGTAGGCCGACCGCGAGCATCGCCCCGATCGCGAACAGCGCGGGGAAAGACAAGCCAGGGGCGTCAGGATTGCGCATGGGTCCTCCCAAAGCGAATCTACCGCAGGGGACCGGCCAGCATTTTATATGCACATCGCGCGGCGGGGAAAATTCGAACGCCGCGACGGAACCGCCCGGCGATGATTGTGCCGCAGCGGGAAATGCCGCCGGGTGTTTCTCGCCGGCGGAACTTCAGGCCGCTTTTTTCTCCATGGACGCCGAGTATTTACCCAACGATGCGGCGCTGTTGAGCTGCGCCCGGTGATATAGGGCGTCCTGCGCCGATTTGCCGTTGGCGGCGCTCCCGGCCCAGGTGTTGAGCGCCGGTTCCTGAAGCGCGCGCGAGTATGAAAAGCTCAGCTTCCAGGGCAGATCCCCCGCCATAGCGTTCATGGCGTTGAGGTGCGCGGTGGCCTCCTGCGGCGTCTGGCCGCCGGACAGGAACACCACGCCTGGAAGCGCCTCAGGCACAGAGCGCTTGAGGCAGGCGATGGTTTGCTCGGCCACCGTTTCGACTCCGGCGCGATTGGAGGCGCTCTTTCCCGAGAGCACCATGCTGGCCTTCAGAATGGTGCCTTCCAGCAGCACCCGCTGCTGGTACAGCGCGGCAAACAGCGCCCGAAGCGTGGCTTCCGTGACCTCGAAGCAGCGCTCAATGCTGTGATTGCCGTCCAGCAGCACTTCCGGCTCCACCATGGGCACCAGCCCCGCCTCCTGGCAAAGCGCGGCGTAGCGGGCGAGCGCGTGGGCATTGGCCTCAATGCAGCCGACGCTGGGTATGCCGTCGCCGATGGTAATGACCGCGCGCCACTTGGCGAAGGGCGCGCCCAGCTCACGGTACTCAACCAGACGGTCGCGAAGCCCGTCCAGTCCTTCGGTCACCTTCTCTCCCGGATGCAGGGCAAGATCCTTGGCGCCTTTATCCACCTTGATGCCCGGCATGATTCCTTTCTGCTTCATGAATTCGGGAAACGGCACGCCGTCGTTCGTCGACTGACGAATGGTTTCGTCAAACAGAATCATTCCAGAGATGAACTTTTCCAGTCCAGAACAGGTGATGAGCAGCTCGCGATAAGCGCGTCGACTTTCCTCCGTGCACTCGGTTTTTATGCTGTCGAATCGCTTCTTGATGGTCGGGCTGCTTTCGTCGATGGCGAGAATCCCTTTGCCTTCGGCGACCATCGCCTGGGCGGTGGCTTCGAGTGTCTGGGCGCTCATGGGTAGACTCCTGTCGTCGGTTTCAGATTCGAGTGCGGGTGCTCAAAACGAGCGAAGGCTGCCGGTTCCGGCATCTTTTCTACAAGCCATATTTTGCCTCAATCCGGCGTGCGAAAAAGGAGCATATCGCTATCGCTGCGCAAGTTCTTGATTCAAGGCAAGTAGAATTGTTCGGGCCTTGAGTCCTGACCGGCAGCGGGCAGATTCCCGAGGGCCGTCGATACGCGACGTCGTCCGTTCGCCAGGCTCGGGTCAAGCGGTGGCGCGCGCTTCCAGAGCGGCGATGGCGGGCAGGGTACGTCCCTCCAGAAACTCGAGGAAGGCGCCGCCCCCGGTGGAGATGTAAGCAATCTTGTCGCCGACGCCGTATTTCTCGATGGCCGCCAGGGTGTCACCGCCGCCGGCAAGAGAGTAGGCCCGGGAATCGGCGATCGCCTCGCTCAGCAATCGTGTGCCCTCACCGAACTGGTCGTATTCGAATACGCCCACCGGGCCATTCCAGACAATGGTGCCCGCCTGGGCCACCAGAGAGGCATAACCGGCGGCGGTTTTCGGGCCCACGTCGAGGATCATGTCGTCCTCGGAAACGGAATCAACCGCCTTTATACGCGCCTCTGCGTTCTCGTTCAGTGCTGCGGCGACAACCACATCCTCCGGAATTGGAATATCCGCGCCGCGCACGCGTGCCGTTTCAAGCAGGCGCTCGGCCGCCAGCACCAGGTCCGGCTCGTATAACGACTTCCCCACCGGGTAACCCTTTGCGGCGATGAAAGTGTTTGCGATACCGCCACCGACAATGAGCCGATCGACCTGCTGGATCAGCGACTCGAGCACGCCGAGCTTGGTGGAGACTTTCGCACCGCCCACCACCGCCACCAGCGGCCGTGCGGGTTTTTGCATCGCCCTGGAAAGAGCATCGACCTCCGCCGCGAGCAGCGGGCCGGCGCATGCTACCGGAGCGAAGCGGACGACACCGTAAGTGGACGCCTGGGCGCGGTGCGCGGTGCCGAACGCGTCCATAACGAAGACATCGCAAAGCTCTGCCATACGTCGTGACAAGCGCTCATCGTCGGCTTTCTCTCCGAGATTGAAGCGCACGTTCTCGCAAATCACGATGGTGCTCGGTTTGGTCTCGACGCCATCGAGCCACCGGGGAGCGAACTGCACCGGGAAGGCGGTGAGCTCCGCAAGATGGGCCGCAACGGGAGCGAGAGAAAATTCCGGATCCGGCTCACCTTCTTTTGGCCGGCCCAGATGGGACAGCACCATCACCCGGGCGCCGGCGCCCGCGGCCTTCTCAAGCGTCGGAAGGGCAGCGCGGATGCGGGCGTCGCTGCTGACCCGGCCTTCCTTGATCGGCACGTTCAAATCCTCGCGGATCAGTACTCGCTTACCCGCGAGATCCAGATTGGACATGCGTAGGAAGGCCATGGGGCTCGGTTATCGAATATCGAGTGGGTTCTCAGTTACCCGTGGGTACTAATAGCGCTTGCGGTTCAACCGGCGTAGGGCGCAATAGCGAAGCGTATTGCGCCGGCATCACCGGACTCCCCAGCCAACTTACTGGTGCAATTCAACTCCTGAGGCCTTATCCGAACTTCGATTTTCGATATTCGATTTCCCTCAAGGCGCGTTCACCAGCGCTACGGTGGTGTCCAGCATGCGGTTGGAGAATCCCCATTCGTTGTCGTACCAGGACACCACCTTCACCAGTTTTCCATCGATCACCTTTGTCAGCGGCGACTCGTAGGTGGAAGACGCCGGGTCGTGATTGAAATCCACCGACACCAGCGGTTTGTCGTTGAAATTCAGCACGCCTTTAAGTTCCTGCTCGGAGGCGGCCTTGAGGACGCTGTCGATCTCATTCTTGTCTGTTTCCCTGGCGGCGGTGAAGGTCAGGTCCACCATGGAAACGTTGATCGTGGGGACGCGGACGGCAAAGCCGTCAAGTTTGCCGTTCAGTTCCGGCAGGACCAGACCGACAGCGGCCGCGGCGCCGGTGCTGGTCGGGATCATGGACTGGGTGGCGGAGCGGGCGCGGCGCAGATCCTTGTGATAAACGTCGCT
>JBFIYQ010000176.1:0-5999 GCA_041605275.1 Gammaproteobacteria bacterium | reverse complement strand
TGGGCCGAGACGCTGTCTTACAGTGACAAGTACTTCGGCACCGCCGCCGAGTACGATGCGCTGTTCAAAAAGACTTTCCAGGACTACAAGAACGTGCCGTATCAATCCGCCCAGGCCTCGGCCGCGGTGATGGTATGGAAGGATGCGTTCGAGCGCGCCAACTCTTTCGACACGGAAAAGCTGCGTGACGCGCTGGCCGCAACCGACATGGACACCTTCTACGGCAGGATCAAGTTCTCTGAGGCGGGCAACAACATTGCCAAACCGATGGTGCTTCGCCAGATCCAGAACGGCCAGTTCAACGTGGTGGCGCCCTCCAAGTGGGCGTCGCACGCGGTTCAGTACCCGCGCAAAGTCAATTAGAACGCGGTAGCTGAGATGCTCCGGCCCGCCCCCGCCTTTCAAAAGGCGGGGGCGAGCTTTTACTCGGCGGCATCAACCGGGGATCTTTCATGCTGGACAACATCAGCCTTCTGATTCAGGCGCCCCTGCTCAATATCCAGCTGCTCCTGGACGGACTGCTCATCGGCGCGATCTTTGCGCTGGCCGCGTACGGATTGGCCCTGGTGTGGGGGGTAATGAACGTCAAGAACCTCGCCCAGGGCGACTTCGTCATTATGGGTGGATACGTCGCCTACTGGTTCAGCAAACACGACATTCATCCGTTTTACGCCCTGCCTGCGGCCATTGTGCTGATGTTCGGGTTCGGGTGGCTTTGTTACGTCACCATCATTCGCCGCGTCATCGGCAGAGACATATTCACCTCCCTGCTGGCGACGTTCGGACTCGCGCTGGTTCTTCAGCAGGCGCTGAACCTCATATTCGGCTCCGACGTGCAAACCGCCGACGCCGGATATCAGACACGATTCTTCTTCGACGGCCAGGTCACGGTCGCCGATGTCAAGTTTATCGCCTTGGTCCTTGCTGGCCTGCTGGCGGCATGCGTGGTGATGTTCATGAAGAGAAGCCGGATGGGTAAAGCAATCCGCGCCACCGCGCAGGACGCGCGCGCCGCCCGCGTTCTTGGGGTTAACACCGACCGCGTTTACGCCTTCACCTTCGCCCTCAACTCGGCAATCTGCGGCGCCGCTGGCGTGCTTGTGGCGATGATCTGGGTGATCCAGCCGTACTACGGAATCGTGCATTCCATTCGTTCGTTCATCATCGTCGTTTTCGCCGGCCTCGGTAATCTTGCCGGCGTGATATTCGGCGCGCTGTTCTTAGGCTCAGCGGAACAGTTTTCCGCATTCGTGTTCGGCGCCGAGTTCCAGGTGGCCTCGGTGGTGTGCCTGCTTGTCATCGTGCTGATCTATCGTCAGATCCAGTCGGCGCGAAAGCGGCAGGTGGTCGAGTAGACTTGTGAAACCGTCCGTAATTGCCCTTTATGCGGGCATCATTCTCGCCGGCATTGCGGCGCCGCTTGTGTTCCCGAACTACACGTTCCAGATCGCGGTGCTGTGGATGATGATTCTGTTCGCGCTGACCTGGGACATCATGGGCGGGCAGATGGGCTACAACTCCCTCGGAAACATCTTCTTTTTCGGCGCCGGCATGTACATCAGCGCGGTGGTGCAGGTGGCGCAGTTCGCCCCCGTCGGTGAGTACACCGCTTCCTTTGGCGCCTACCAGGTCGAGTTTACCGACGCCGAATACTTCCGGGGCTTGTTTCTAGGGATTACTGCCGCGGGCATCGGCGCGATCATATGCGCGGTGATTCTGGGTGCCTGCGTATTCGGGCTTCGCGGCCCCTACTTCGCCATCGGTACGCTGGGACTTGCGCTTGCTGCGGCAGAGCTCATCGGCGGATGGGAGTGGGTCGGTGGCGGCGGCGGAATCTCGATGCCGGTCTTCCCCGGCGGGCCGGATGTGCGCTCGATGTTCTTCTATTACATCGTCTTCGTGCTCGCTATCACCACCTTTGGATTTCTTCGCTGGCTCTACACCACCCGCTTTGGTCTAGCCATCAACGCCATCCGGGACAACGAGAGCAAAGCGGAGGCCATGGGGATTCACACCAAACGATATAAAACCGCCGCCTGGAGCATCGCCGCGTTTTTTCTCGGTATGGTGGGCGCCGTATTTGGCAACATGGTGGGCTTCATCGAGCCGCTGGAGGTGGCTTTCCCCACCGTCACCTTTGGAATTTTCATGGTCGCTATGTCCCTGCTAGGCGGAAAAGGAACTCTCTGGGGACCGGTACTCGGCGCAACGCTATTTCACATCATCAAGGAGCTCACCTGGACCTATCTGCTCGGATGGCAGTGGGTTGCGCTCGGCGCAATTATCGTCGTCAACGTAGTGTTCTTTCAGCAGGGAATTCTCGGCTGGGCGCAGGATCGGTGGCCGGAGAAGTTCGGCATCGTCGTCGACCCGGGCCGGCAAAAGACTGGAGCGGAAACCGGCGGCGCGCGGGAGGCGACGCGATGACAACGCTCATCGACGTGCGCAACGTTTCCAAGTCATTCGGCGGCGTGGTGGCCAATCACGACATCAGCCTCAAGGTTACGGAAGGTGGCATCACCGGGCTCATCGGCCCGAACGGATCGGGAAAGACCACGCTGTTCAACTGTATCGTCGGCGATCACCCCATCGATTCCGGATCCATCGTATTCCAAGGCAAAGAAATTACGACGTTTCCAGTGCAAAAAATCGCGCGGCTGGGTCTGCTGCGCACATTCCAGCAAACCCACATCTACAAGAACATGAACTGCATCCAGAACATGCTGATTTCGGTCCCCCACAGGACCGAAGGATATCTAGACATGTTCCGGCCCTATCGGCGTGGCATTTACGAGCGGGTCGACGAGCTGCTTGAGTTCGTCGGTCTTTACAGCAAGCGCAAGCTGCAGGCCGGCGATTTGTCGTTCGGCCAGCAGAAGCTGCTGGAATTCGCCATGGCGCTGATGAACGATCCGAAGGTGCTCCTGCTCGACGAGCCCACTGCGGGGATCAACCCGACCCTGATCAACGGACTCATCGACAGGCTCAAACGGGCCAATAAGGAGCTTGGCATCACGCTGTTTGTCATCGAGCACAACATGCGCGTGATCATGAATCTGGCCGAGCATATCTATTGCCTGGCCCACGGCGAGCTGCTTGCCCAGGGAACCCCGGAAGAGATCCAGAACGATCAGCGCGTGATCGACGCCTATCTCGGGGCGCACTAAATGGCGGAAGAAAAGAACGACTCGGCGCAATCCCGCTCCCGCGGTTATCACGGCGGCGACGTCGAAACCGTGATCTCGGTGGACGACGTGCAGCGTCAGGCCGAGGAAATGATGAAGTCGAAGCTCACGGTAGAAGAGCTCGAGGCGCTGGTGGAGGGCAAGAGTTTTGTCAGCATCGACGGATTAAACGCCGGCTACGGCAAAATGGAGATCCTGCACGATCTCAATCTGCGGGTCGGCGCGGGACAGTCACTTTGCCTCATCGGTCCCAACGGCGCCGGCAAGTCCACCATCCTGCATTCCATTTTCGGCTTCACCAATATTTACGCTGGCAGCATCACGGTCAACGGCAAAGACGTTACCCGGCTATCCTCCAACGAGAAGCTCAAGCACGCGGGTATCGCCTACATCCTCCAGGACAAGTCGGTGTTCCCCGGCATGACGGTGGAGGAAAACCTGATCATGGGCGGCTATTTGATGAATACCCAGGCGGAGGCCAAAGCCGCCGCCGAACGCATCTTCGAGAAGTACTCGCGCTTAGCCGATCGCCGCAATCATGCCGCCGGCGTGCTCTCCGGCGGTGAGCGCAGGCTGCTCGAAATTTCCCGCGCGCTGGTGATGGAGCCGGATGTGCTGCTGGTGGACGAACCCTCCATCGGACTCGAGCCCCGCTTCATCGACATGGTTTTCAACATCCTCGACGACCTTCAGCACCACGAAGGCAAGACCATCATCATGGTGGAGCAGAATGCCAAGCGCGGCCTGGAGTTCGCCGACGTGGGCTACGTGCTGGTCTCGGGCGTGGTTGCCATTGCCGGAAAGGGTAACGAGCTGCTGGAGAACCCCGACGTGGGGCGCCTGTTTCTGGGCGGCTGAGCCGGCTACCTTCCCGCTCATTCAGCTGCGCTGAGTCCGCCCTGTTCCGGCGGATAGGCGCAGTCGCGGGTTTGTCCGGCCGCCTGATCCCCCTATATCCCCTGAATCCCCTCCAAATTGTCCGGTATAATCCCGGCTTAAGCCGCTAAATTGACCGAATTTGTCGGATTGCGGTCGAATTGTCCCGGGACTATCGTAGCTTTGTATGGAAATCAGAATCGTCAGGGCATCCGCCAGACCCAAGCGCGCGGTTTATCTGCAGATCGCTGACCAGATCCGTGACGCGGTGGCCGCCGGCCAGCTCCCCGCCGGCGCCAGGCTCGAGCCCATCCGGACCCTGGCCGCCCGCCTCGGCGTCAATCGGGACACGGTGTCCCTGGCCTACGAGCTGCTGGTGCGCGAGGGGATCCTGGAGGCCACCGTGGGTCGCGGCACCTTCGTTCGCTCGGGGCGCAGCGCCCGGGGGAACGGCGCCACGCCGCCGCCGTTTGCGGCCCTGGTGGAGCGCCTGCTCCAGCTGGAGCGCGGTAGGCCCAGCTACGCCTCGGTGGACGGGGCGATTCCGCTGCACGCGCTGACCCCGGATCCGTCGCTTTATCCCATCTCTTCGTTTCGGAAATCTCTCGACCGGGTGATGGAAAAAGGCGGCAGCGACCTGCTGGTGTACGGCGAGCACCAGGGCAACTTTGCGCTTAGGGAAGCCATCGCCGGCCGCCTGTCCGCCCACGGCTTCGAAGCAGGGCCGGAGCCCGTGGGGCTGTGCCAGGGAGCGAGCCAGGGCATCTCTCTCGCCATGCGCCTGTTCGCCGAACCCGGCGACTGGGTGGCGGTGGAGGAACCCACCTACCACAACGTGCTTACGGCGCTGGTGGCGCTCGGACTTCGCGCCGCCCCCATTCCCATGACCGAAGAGGGACCCGATCTGGCGGTGCTGGAGCGAACCCTGGCGAGACCCGAGGTGAAGCTGTTCTACACCATGCCGAGCTTTCACAATCCGCTCGGGACCACCACCTCCATGAGCCATCGCCGCGCGCTGATCGATCTGGCGGCGCGTCTCGGCAAACCCATTGTCGAGGACGGTTTCGAGATGGACCTGCGCTACGCAGGCGAGCGGGTATCTCCGCTGGCCGGGTTCGATCCCCACGGTTACGTGGTGCACCTGTTCTCGTTCTCCAAGTCCCTTTTTCCGGGAGTTCGCATCGGCGCCGTTACCGCCCGCGGCCGCGCCGTGGAGGCGCTGCTGGCGCTGAAGAACGCCTCGGACCTGAGCGGCGCCATGATTCTCCAGGCGGCGATAGCGGATTTCGTCAACAGCGGCGCCTACGACCGCCACCTGGCGCGGCTAAAGGCCACGCTGCTGGAACGGCGCGACGCCATGGTCCAGGTGCTGGAGGCGGAGATGCCCGCGGACGCCCGCTGGACCCACCCGGAAGGCGGCTATCAGCTCTGGCTGGAGCTGCCGGCTGGATTGGATACCCGCAACCTCTTTGCGGAGGCGAAACAAGCGGGTGTGCTGTACGCGCCGGGCTATCAGTTTCACCATGACGGGCGGCCGTCCAATGCCATGCGCCTCACCACGGCGCTGGCCAACCCGGATGAAATTCGACGCGGCATCGAAATCCTCGGTAGCGTAGTCAAACGACACTTTCCCCACGTCCGTCAAGCGGCGCGGGATACGAGCATTCACGTTTAGGTCGTGACGGGTAATGGGTAACGCGTGACGCGAAGTGAACAAAGCCCCCTGTAGGAGCGAGCGCCAGCCCGCGGTTCATCAGATCAGGCTGTTCGGTAAACGACGATTAACAATCAAGAGAACATTTACGGAGTAAGACGATGAGTAAGAGTAACGGCGGAAACGGTTCGACGAATGAGCGCAGCGACGCGCGGTCTTTCGAAATCAAGGTCGGGCTCGCCGAAATGCTCAAGGGCGGCGTGATCATGGACGTGACCACGCCG
>JBFIYQ010000175.1:0-5999 GCA_041605275.1 Gammaproteobacteria bacterium | reverse complement strand
TGCTCCAGGAAGGCGTTTTCGCCGAGTGCAGCATGGGATCGCCCGGCATGGATGAGCTCCGCTGGCTGGCGCCGGTCCGACCGGGTGATACCCTGCACATGGAAGGCGAGGTGGTCGAGGCACGTCCCTCATCGTCCAAACCCGACCGGGGAATTCTCAAGATGAGCTATCGTGCCATCAACCAGCGCGGCGAGACCGTGATGACCGTGACGTTGGCGCATCTGCTCCGTCGGCGTGTCGCCGACTGACCGATCCGTTAGCAACGCACTTCCGAAGCAAGCATGAGCGAATCATTGCTCGACAACGAGCCCGTGGTGCGGCTGGGATTTTTCTTCGGCGTTTTTGCGCTCATGGCGCTGTGGGAGATTTTGTGGCCGCGGCGCCGCCGGGGAATCGGAAGACGGTCCCGCTGGCCCAACAATATCGCCGTCGTCGTCATCGACACAATCCTGCTCAGGCTCTTGTTTCCCACCGCCGCGGTGGGTCTCGCGCTTGTCGCCGAGTCGCGCGGTCTGGGTCTTTTTAACCTGCTGCAGTGGCCCCGGTGGATTGCCATCGTGCTTGGGGTAGTGCTCCTCGACCTGGCCATCTATCTTCAGCACGTGATGTTCCACGCGGTGCCGACATTCTGGCGACTTCATCGAATGCACCACGCCGACCTGGACATTGACGTCACCACCGGCGTGCGCTTCCATCCCATCGAGATCATTCTGTCGATGCTGATCAAGTTCGGCGTAATACTGATGCTCGGACCACCGGCGGTGAGCGTTTTGATTTTCGAAGTACTGCTGAATGCGACCTCCATGTTTAACCACAGCAACGCCTACGTGCCGCTTTCGGTGGATCGCGCGCTGCGCTTGTTCGTGGTGACTCCGGACATGCACCGAGTGCACCACTCGGTGGAGGACTACGAAACCAACAGCAATTTCGGATTCAATCTGCCGTGGTGGGACCGTCTGTTCGGCACCTACCGCGGCCAGCCGCGGGCGGGTCACGACGGCATGACCATAGGGCTGAACTCCTTTCGCGACGAGAAAACCTGCGTCAGCATCAAAGGCATGCTCATGATTCCGTTCCGGGGCAAAAGCGAGGACTACGTGATCAACCGGCGCGGTCACGGACCCCGGGACGGCGCCGGCTGATTCCGCTGACAAAGCGCGAGAAGAGGCTCGAGTGACTGACTCCGGCGCAGCGTTTCTCGATTCCGGCCAGTACGCGGCGGAAAGCATTCGAAAGTACGAGCGGGTCTACGGGCGGGACTTCATCAGCCCCGGCGGAGCGGATACGGCGCGGGAGTTTGTCTCCATGCTCCGGTTGAAACCCGGTCAGCGCGTGCTGGACGCGGGCTGCGGCATCGGTGGCGCGGCCTTTCTAATGTCAACGGAATACGGCGCAACGGTGGAAGGCGTCGATTTGTCTAAAAACATGATCGAGATGGCGACCAGTCGCTGTCGTGAGCTCGGGCTGGAACAAAAGGTGATATTTCGCCACGGCGACCTGATGTACCTCGAGACCGATTGCCGCTTCGATGCCGTTTATTCCCGCGACGTCTTCCTGCACGTGGAGCGCAAATCGGCGCTCTTCGGCGTGCTGCTGCGCGCGCTGAAGCCCGGCGGCAGACTGCTGATCACCGACTACTGCCGCGGTCCGGGCGCGTTGTCACAAACTTTCGAAAACTACGTCAGGGCGCGCGGATATTTTTTGACCACGGTGACGGAGTACGGACGGGTTCTTGAGGACGCGGGATTCGAGCGTGTCCGTGCCGCCGATCTCACCCCGCGCTTCGCTGAGATTCACGCCCGCGAGCTCGAAAGACTCGAGCAGTCCGGCGACGCCGCCGAAGAGCTGTCTGATCTTGCCGCCGCCTGGCGGGAGAAACGCGATCGCGCGCTCAAAGGTGAGCAGACCTGGGGCCTGTTTACCGCTGCCAAGCCCGCCTGAGCGCGGAGCGACGCCGCCAATCCGACCACCGTGCGGGGGCGGTACGCAGCCCCCTGCGTCTTTTTTCCCCTCGCGTCGAGGCGAGCAGCTGCAGACAGGGAGCGTGAGTCGAAATCAATTCGCTAAAGCAGTCAAGCGTTTGCTGCGGGAAGCACTTTGAGCGTTTCCAGATTCAGAGGTTACAGCCCAGCGCTTTCAAGCAGCCGAAGGATGAAGGGCAGCCAGGCGAGAAGCATCAAGGCTAACAGCACCAGCTCGAGCCGGATGATGAATCGGTAGCGCGCCCGTTCGTCGCCCTGCGCTTCCCCCATGAACACGCGGCTCATGGTCATGTCCAGGGGCAGCACGAAGAGCATGATCACGTAAAAGGACGGAGCGACCACGCCAGTGAACAGCGCAAAGCCGCTGTTTCGCGCTTCGCCGCCGGAAATCGGACCCATGACGATGAGAAGCAGCACGATGACGACGAGCATCGCGCGCAGAGTCCCGAGCTTCAGAAAAAATTGCTTCAACATAGGAATCGAGCAGCATACCCGGCCCGTCGCCGTCGGGTCATCCCGAATCGGCGCCGCTTTGAGCCGTCGATGCCGCCTCCTCCGGTAACGCTTTCTTCGCCGTTCGCCTGAGCCAGACGTAAGCGGTGATCCCGGCGACGATATTGGATACGCCCGCGGCGGCAAAAATTCCGTAGACCCCAATAAGCCGCGCGCCGGCCCAGGCAAGCGGAAGATAAAGCAGCACCATACGCAGGGTCGACACCGCCACCGCCGGAAACGGGCGCCCCAGACCGTTGAACGCCGCGTTCACCACCATCACGATTCCGGCGGTGCCGTAGCTGACCGGCACGATCCATAGATAGGCCGCGCCGACTTCGACAACTCTCGCGTCGTCAGAGAAAAGCGCCAGCAGCGGCCGGGCGGAAAGCGCCAGCGCCGCGGCGATGGAAAGCCCGAACAGCAGACAGAATATCGCGCAGCGTCGGTTCGCCTCATAGATACGATCCGGTTTCCCGGCGCCGAGATTCTGCCCGACGAAGGGGCCGATGACCGCCGACATGGCGAAGAACACCACCAGGCTCACCGCCTCGATTCGCGAGGCCGCGCCGAAACCGGCCACGGCCTGGTGGCCGAATTCGGCGATCATCGAAATTACCACGGCAGTGGACGCCGGAATGATGACGTTGGTGCCGGCCGCCGGGAGCCCCACGTGGAGGACGCTGGCCCAGGAGCTCAGCACCTGCGAAAACCGGGGCCGGTCAAAGCTCAACATTCCGTGCTTATAGTGAATTGCCCAGTAACCCGCCGCGATGGTGGTGGCCCGCGCGGCAATGGTGGCGACCGCAGCGCCCTGGAGCTCGAGCCTGGGAAATCCCAGCAGCCCGAAAATCAGCAGGGGATCGAGGATCAGATTGACCACCGACGCGATTATCAGCAGGCGGCTTTGAAACCGGCTGTCCCCGGTCGCGCGGATGGCGCCCATGCCCGCCATGGGCGGAATCACCGCCACCAGCCCGGCGTACCACACCAGCATGTAGTCGGAAATGAGCGGCAGGAGTTCTTCGGAAGCGCCCAGAAGCCTGAACAGCGGCGCCAGAGTGAGAATGCCGATCACCGACAGCACCAGGGAGACCAGCACCGAGAAGGCCAGCGCATCGGTGGTGAGCCGTCTTACCCGCGCGGGGTCGCCGCGGCCGATGGCCCGCGCAATCACCGACGAGGTGCCCGCCATAAGGCCGATCCCGAGGCTCACGACGACCATCACCACCGGGAAGGTGAAGCTCATCGCCGCCAGCTCCGGTGAGCCCAGCTGGGCGCAGAACCAGGTGTCGACGAGGTTGAATGACATCATCGCCAGGATTCCCCAGATCATCGGCGTGGTCAGGCTGACCAGGTGGGCGCGGACCGACCCCTCGGTCAAGCTGGCGCGGGAGGTGGAAGCGGGTTGCACCTGAAGGAAATCCTTGGTTGAAACAGGTCGGGCGGGAAGTGGAAAAGCTGTTGAAGAAAAACCTTTACGGTTTTGGCGGCGCGTGTACCAAGTGGCATTATCTCCGCTCCCTGGCGCGGCGTGAATCGGAATGACCGTTTTGACAAGCGTGCCGGAATTTTTTGTGGAAACCGCCTTTCGCTGAGGTGACGCGCATGAACATCGCCTGTCTCGTGTTTGATCAGATTACGCTGCTGGACGCCGTTGGTCCCATGGAAGTGTTGTCGCGTGTACCCGGAGCGAAGGTTGCCCTGGTGGCGAAGAAAAAAGAAATCCTCAGCTCGAGCAAGAGCGGTTTTCAGCTGCTGCCGGACTGCGACCTGGATGAGGTGGACGCGGCGGATATCGTGGTGATTCCCGGAGGCCCCGGCGTGCGCCTCCTGCTGGAGGACTCACGGGTACTCGACTGGGTGCGGCAGGTGCACCACTCGAGCCAGTGGACGGCATCCGTGTGCACCGGCTCCCTGCTGCTGGGCGCCGCCGGGCTTCTGCGAGGACTTCCCGCCACTACCCACTGGAACGCGGTCTCGGATCTCGAGCGTTACGGCGCCCACCCGGTACGGGAGAGAGTGGTGGTCAACGGAAAAATTGTCTTGGGCGCCGGCGTATCCGCCGGAATCGACATGGCCCTAACCCTCGCCTCTCTCATCGCCGGCGAGGCGGTGGCGCGGGCGATCCAGCTTCGAATCGAGTATGACCCGAAGCCGCCATTCGACGCCGGAGCGCCGGATCGGGTAGACGGGATTGTGCTCGAGCTTGCCCGCGGGGGACTAGACAGCGTCAGCGCGGTTTGAATCTAGAACCGATGAACTCGAAGCCGCGCTCAGTCGTCGCCGGGTTTACGTATGCGGTGATCCATCTGCCGCGACGGCTCGTCGTCGCAGCATTCCCCCACCACCTGCGCAGGAACACCGACCACCGTGCAGTGGGGCGCCACGTCTTCGAGCACCACGCTGCCGGCTCCGACCTTGGCGCAGGCGCCGATTTCCACGTTCCCGAGAATCTTCGCGCCCGCGCCGATGAGGACGCCGTGGCGCACTTTGGGATGACGATCGCCGGTATCCTTGCCGGTGCCGCCCAGGGTCACTTCGTGCAGCATCGAAACGTTGTCCTCGATCACCGCGGTTTCCCCTACCACCACGCTGGTGGCGTGGTCGATGAGTATGCCCTTGCCGATACGCGCCGCCGGGTGGATGTCTACGCCGAACACCTCTGAGGTGCGGCTTTGCAGATACAGCGCCAGCGCCTTGCGCCCCTGCTGCCACAGCCGGTGGGCGGCGCGGTAGGCCTGCAGAGAATGAAATCCCTTGAAGTAGAGAAACGGTTCGGAGAACGAAGTTGCTGCGGGGTCGCGCTCGCGAACCGCGCGAATGTCGGCACGCATGGCCTTGCCAATTGAAGGATCTTCGTCCATCGCCTCGGCAATCAGTCCGCGCACCAGCATCGCGGGGAGCACGGGGCTTTCGAGCTTGGTCGCCAGCTGGAAAGCGAGCGCGTCCTCCAGGGTCTTATGGTTCAACACGGAAGCGTGAAGAAAGCTTGCGAGCACCGGCTCGCGGGCCGCCGCCTCTGCGACTTCTTCGCGGATGGACTGCCACAGCGGGTCCAGCGCCGCCTCGGCGAGCTTTGCCGTTTGTGATTTGGCCATGGGGTCGGCTTCTCTACACCATCAATTCAGTTAACCGAATAGTCTGCGTGAGCGCCGCTCAGTTCACAACTGCAGAAAAGAGCGGCCCTGCGCGCCCGTCGGGGAGGAGTGTGCTAGGACGCGTCCAGGGCCGCGAACGCCAGGTCGTGCGAAGGGAGCAGAAAACCCGCGGGGACCATCTTGAGGCGATCGCCCGTCACGCCGCCAGCGGCGGGCAGCGCTGGTCGTGCTCAGCATCGGTGCCAGCCGTCGAAGTCGCCGGAATCGACGTCAGGGCGCGCAAGGGATAGGCCCCTTGGGGTTTCCCGTCGGCCTCACGCCGCGCAATCAACTGCTCGACGATCAGCGGGATCTGGGGGCGCTCGACGCCAATATCTCTCAGGGTGCGCTCGTCCAGGCGGCGCAGCTCGGCGATGGCGCTGCG
>JBFIYQ010000174.1:0-6028 GCA_041605275.1 Gammaproteobacteria bacterium | reverse complement strand
GTGCCACTTGCCCAGGGTCTCGCTGTACATGTGCCCGGTCCACTTGGGCAGCCAGTAATAAACCCCGGCGATGATTGCATAAATGGCGCCGGTCACCAGAACGTAGTGGAAATGCGCCACCACGAAATAGGTATCGTGGTACTGAAAATCCGCCGGCACGATGGCGAGCATCAGTCCGGAAAAACCGCCGATGGTGAACAGCACCACGAAGGCGATGGCCCACAGCATGGGCGTCTCGAAGGTCATCGAGCCGCGCCACATGGTCGATACCCAGTTGAAGACTTTCACCGCCGTCGGAACCGCCACCAGCATGGTGGTGTACATGAAGAACAATTCTCCTGCGAGCGGCATCCCCACGGTAAACATGTGATGGGCCCAGACAACAAACGATATGAAAGCAATGGAAGCAGTGGCGTACACCATCGCTTCATAACCGAACAGCGGCTTGCGCGAGAAGGTCGGAATGATTTGCGAGATGATGCCGAACGCCGGAAGAATAAGAATGTAGACCTCCGGGTGACCAAAGAACCAGAAAATGTGCTGGAACATCACCGGGTCGCCGCCGCCGGCCGCATTGAAGAACGAGGTGCCGAAGAACTTGTCGGTGAGCAGCATGGTCACCGCGCCGGCCAGCACCGGCATGACCGCCACCAGCAGGTAGGCGGTAATCAGCCAGGTCCACACGAACAGGGGCATCTTCAGCAGCGACATGCCCGGCGCGCGCATGTTCAAAATGGTAACGATGATATTTATCGCGCCGAGCACGGACGAAATACCCATGAGATGGACGGCAAATATCAGGAACGGCACGTTAGCGCCGCCCTGAAGCACCAGCGGTGGATACATGGTCCAGCCGCCCGCCGGCGCGCCGCCGGGCCTAAAGAAGGTCGCTATCAGCAGGGTGAAGGCAAACGGCAGGATCCAGAAGCTCCAGTTGTTCAAACGCGGCAGCGCCATGTCCGGGGCGCCGACCATGATCGGAATCTGCCAGTTGGCGAAACCCACGAACGCCGGCATGATGGCGCCAAAGATCATGATCAGCGCGTGCATGGTGGTGAACTGATTGAACAGGTGCGGATCGATGAACTGCAGTCCCGGCTGAAACAGCTCGAGGCGTATGCCCAGGGCGAGGGCCCCGCCGACGAAAAACATCAGCAGCGCGAATAGAAGGTACAGCGTGCCGATGTCTTTATGATTGGTGGTGAAAACCCAGCGCAAAAGCCCCGGCTCGGGGCCGTGGTCGTGATGCTCGTGATGTTCGTCGTGAGTCGTCGCGGTGCTCATTCTCAGTTGCCTCCAGATGCTTCGCTTCGCGCCGCTGTGGTAATCGACGGCTGCACGAGATCGCTCGTTTCATCCACCGCGAGCGCGCCCTCGTCGGACGCCGCCTCAGGTGATACTTTCACTTCGCTGGCCGCGACCTTTGCCGCCGCCATGGCCGCCTTTCGTTCCGCGACCCAAATTTTGTAACCCTCTTCGTTGCGCGCTTCCACCACGATGGGCATGAAGCCATGGTCCTTGCCGCAGAGCTCGGCGCACTGTCCCCGGTAGACGCCGGTCCTGTCCTCGTCGATCTTGATCCAGAGCTCGTTGATAAAGCCGGGAATTGCGTCTTTCTTCATCCCCAGCGCCGGCACCCACCAGGCGTGAATAACGTCATCCGCGGTCAGCAGCACGCGCACTTTCTTACCCACCGGAAGAACCATCCGCTCGTCGACCTCCAGGAGATAGTGATCGACGGCCCTGGGATCCTCGTAGATCGCCGCGCGGCTGGACGGCGCCAGGTTGCTGTAGAAGGTGACCCCATCCTCCAAATACTCGTACTTCCATTTCCACTGATAGCCGGTGACCTTAATGGTCATATCCGCCTCGCTGGTGTCCTCCATGTTGATCAGGGCGTTGGTCGCGGGAACCGCAAATGCGACCAGGATGATGCAGGGAATAACCGTCCAGATGACCTCAGCCTTGGCATTGTGATGAAACTTCGCTGGCTCGTAGCCTAACGACTTTCGGTGCTTGAGGATCGCGATGAACATCACGCCAAAGACGATGAGGCCGACCACCACGCAGATTGCGAGCATAAGCATGTGCAGCTCGTAGGCTTCGCGGCTGATGGGCGTTACGCCCACCGGCATGTTCAGGTCACCGAAGGCGGCGTGCGCGCTGGTGCCGATCGCCGTCAGCAGGGCTCCCGCAAGGGGCCTGCTCAGTCTGGTTAAGTGCATTGGGTACCGTCTCCTGAAAATTTCCTGCGGTCAGATCAGCGTCGGCTCAGCTGGGACGGCCGCCGCGCTGAATGATTGTTCTGATGCGATCGCTGTTTTGAGTTCTCGAGCCAGGCGTTCGCGTTCTCCGTCGGTCAAGAACGCGCCCAATTGTAACTGCTTTCCGCGGGATCGTATCACCAGCCGGCTTGGATACCACTCGATGCGCGGCGGCAGCAGCTCAATCCGCGCCCAGGCTCGCTCCAGCTCCCACACCGTGCGCATTGCCTCCCTGCCTTTTTCGATGGCGACGCGGTCGTCCTTGATCCGGACCACTTCAGTTTCCCGCCCGCTCAATGCGCAAAGATAAAACCCTACCGCCAGCAGCAATATTTCCGCTCCCGCGAACGGCAGCACCAGCCAATAGCCCATGACGGTGAAGCCCACGGCAACGAGCAGACATAGTGATGCCAGCGACACGTATACGAGCTTCGTTTGCGCCCAGCTGAGCGATCGGTTGGGTCGAATGACGAACCTGCAACCTTCGTTCTGGCGAATCATTCTTACGACCATCGCGTGAAGTCCGCTCTGCTCGGAATCCCCGTTCACCGTTCAAAAAGGGCACTCATGCTAACTTAGCGGCATGTGGGGCGCAAATTTTTTCATTTAATAATTTCAGTGAGTTAGAGGAAACTTTCGCAACCGCGGCCCACCTTTCCGGAGCGCCCGGATCAAGTGCTTCAGGCGTTCGACTTGCGCCCTGCTCGGCTCGGTACGACGCGCGTCAGGTGACGGCCAACGTTGCCCGCGGTAAAGGCCCGTTTGAAGTGCGCCACCGTCGGTGTCGGCGTGTATTCCACCGTCGCCATCCTCGGCGCGGGGATTCTCGCGTTGAGCGCGGCGATGTTTTCGTTCACGCGAGGGATGTCCGGCGCCGTCAGATTAGCCACCCAGCCCAGAAGCGATAGCCCGCGTCTCCGGATGCTTTCCACCGTCAACAGGGCATGATTGAGACAGCCAAGCCTGATCGCCACCACCAGTAGAACGGGCAGCGCGAGACGCGCCGCCAGGTCGGCAAAGCTCTTGCGCGCGCCGAGCGGCACCAGCCAGCCGCCCGCGCCCTCCACCACGCAGCAGTCGGCGGTCACGGCGAGCCGGTTGAAATTGCGCTCGATGCGACTGAAGTCAATACGCGCGCCAATTTCAGCCGCCGCGATGTGGGGCGCGATGGGCGGCTTGAAGGCTACAGGGTTGACCCACTCATAGGGCTGGGCCAGGGAGGCCTGCCGCTGGAGCAACAAGGCGTCTTCGTTTCGCAATCCTTCCGGGGTGCGCTCACAGCCCGCAGAAACAGGTTTCATCGCCACCACGGACAGGCCCTGCGCCTGCATCGCCGCGATTAAACCCAGGCTGACCCACGTCTTGCCCACGCCGGTGTCGGTGCCGGTGACGAAAACCCCCCGGACCCCAGAATTTTTGCGCCGGCTGTTCATTGCCGCGGGGGGGCCACCTCCACGCCCACGGCTTTTCCGGCCGCTGGTTTCCAGGCGTGGGCGAAGACCGCTTCGAAAGTGGCCGGCAACAGCCCGTTTCTGCGGTGACCCTCGTAAGCTTCGATCAAGCGCTGCAGCTTTCCGCGACCGGCCAGTCCGCGGAAGCGATGTTCAAGCGCGTTGCTTGCGCCGGAGCGCTTCAGCTCGCGCATGAGCTCGTCTACGTCCTGGTACTCCGCGGTGAGCCGCGCGGTGTCCATGACCACCTCGGTGAACCCTGCCCGCACCAGCGCGTCTCCCAAATCGTGCATGTCGATAAAAGTGTGAACGTGGGGTAAGTCGTCGACTCGGGAAAAGCTCTGGCGAAGCTCGCAGAGTGTGTCGGGGCCCAAAGTGGAGAACATGAACAGGCCGCCGGGGTTCAACAGTCTCAGTATTTCGGCGAACACGGCGTCCAATTCATTGCACCACTGCAAAGCGGCGTTGGACAGCACCAGATCGATGCAATCTGAAACCAGCGGCAGTTGCTCGGCGTCACCGCAAACGAACTGCTGCCGGGAAAACAGACGCCGGCGCTTTCTCCGGGCCGCCACCAGCATCGACTCGGCCAGATCCAGCGCCATCACCCGCGCGCCGCGATAGCGCTTGCTCAACGTGCTTGCCAGCTCGCCAGTACCGGCGCCCAAATCGAGCACCCACCGGGGATCGATTCGAACCGGTTCTAAGTGTTCCAACAGCCGCGCGCCGAGCTCGCGCGGGACCCGGGCCGCGCGATCGTAGCGGGGCGCGGCGCGCTCGAAACGCGCGCGCACCGTGCGCTTGTCCAGACGAGGCAACCCGGCCGACTTCGTCGCCTGTGCCCTGCGGTCGAGGCCTGGATTCATCCGCTCTCCGTGACGTCCGACGCTTGAATTTAAGGTGAGCGCGTCCCGGCTGATAAAGGGCGCCGAGTCGATGATGCTTGCTCGCTGGCGTCGGCTGCAAAGACGCGCGGGCCGGGACCATACCCGCACGGGGCGTCCCGACAAATCAATCCGCAGACGAGACCGACTCCGGCGTCGCACCCTCGGGACGCAGACCGAGGCGCGCAAACAGCGCCTCATCCTCTTTGGGCACCGGGTTGGGTGTGGTCAGCAGCTTTTCTCCATAAAAGATGGAGTTAGCGCCGGCGAAAAAACACAGCGCCTGGGTTTCCGCCGACATCTCCTCGCGACCGGCGGAAAGGCGCACATACGAGGCCGGCATCAGAATCCGGGCGAGCGCAATGATACGGACGAACTCCAGCGGGTCGAGGCGGGGCGTGCCGTGCAGGGGCGTTCCCTCCACCTGAACCAGCAGGTTAATGGGCACGCTCTCCGGATGCTCGGGCAGGTTGGCAAGGTTTAAAAGCAGCCCGATTCGGTCCTCGGGCCGCTCGCCCATGCCGAGAATACCGCCGCAGCAAACGTTGATGCCCGCTTCCCGCACATGCGCCAGGGTGTCGAGCCGGTCCTGAAAATTGCGCGTGGTAATGATCTGGCGGTAATACTCCGGCGAGGTGTCCAGATTGTGGTTATAAAAATCAAGACCGGCCGCCTTGAGTCGGTGCGCTTGCTTCGAGCTCAGCATGCCGAGGGTGGCGCAGGTCTCCAGTCCCAGAGCACTCACCCCCTGGATCATCGCCACCACCGCGTCCAAATCCTTGTCCTTCGGGCTTCGCCAAGCCGCTCCCATACAGAATCGAGTGGCGCCCGCGGCCTTGGCCGCGCGGGCCGCCGCAATCACCTGGGTGGGTGAAAGCAGCGATTCGGTTTCACGGCCAGGCGCGTAGTGGACGCTCTGGGGGCAGTAGGCGCAGTCTTCGGGGCAGGCGCCGGTTTTGATGCTGAGCAGCGTGCTCACCTGGACCCGGTTGGGGTCAAAACGCTGACGGTGAACGGCGTGAGCCTCAAAAAGAAGATCGTTAAGCGGCCGGGCGTAGAGCGCTTCCAGCTCTTTGCGCGTCCAGTCATGCCGCAGCCCGCCATTGTCCCCGGATGTCGCCACGTCGCCCCCTCGCTTGCGGTGGTTGAAAACTCGCGCAATCATGGAAACGGCCCGGGCGCTTGTCAACGCGAAGGATCGCAGCAGGTGAACAACTGGTTAAGGATTGCTCATGAGTGGCTGCTTCCGCGGCACTGTCTTCTCTGCCTCGGGCCGGCGTCAGACATCAACCTTTGCCGCGCCTGCCGCAGCGCTCTGCCCCGAATACAAAATCCCTGCCGCGGCTGCGGCGCACCGCTGGCCTCAGGAGAACGCTGCGCCCGCTGCCTGTATTCACCGCCGGCGTTTCATCGCGTGGACATTCCGTAC
>JBFIYQ010000173.1:0-6036 GCA_041605275.1 Gammaproteobacteria bacterium | reverse complement strand
TAACAAGATTTCCGTTTTCAGGGCCGAATTTCCGCCAGCGGTGGTCCGTTCAGCGGCGACCGTCGTACCACAGGGTGCAAAGGCCCGGATCGCGGAAGAAGCGCCGCGGGTGGCGCAGCATTCGTAGTCCCACCAATAAAATTTCCTTCTGGCTGTAAAGCTCGCCCTTTCGCCCGGAGGTGCGCAGGGGGTGACGGCTCAGAATGACCAACTTCTGACCCCGCCAACCGGCATAGCGTTTGAGTCTTCGGCTGAAACTGATTTCTTCGCCCGCGAACAGGCTGTCGTCGAATCCGTTTACCGCCTCGAACGCGTCCCGGGCGCAAAAAACGAACGAACCTGCGACCCACGACAGCCACCGCGAAAGGCGATTCCAGACCCATATGCCCAGGAACAGCAGCGGTGGAAGACCCTGCATCTGCATCAAGGCGCCGCCGCCCGCTACGTTCGGGTTGTCGATGGCTTCCAGCAGATCGCGGATCAGCGCGCCGTCCGGCCATGAGTCGGCATCCACGAATAACAGCCATTGCCCCCGGGCGGCGTACCCGCCCCGGTTTCTAGCCCGCGCGATTTGTCTAATCGGCTCATGCAACACGCGGGCGCCGAGCTTGGCCGCCCTCGCCGCGGTGTCGTCGCTGGAGTTGTTGTCGACGACGATCAGCTCGTATTCGGATCCGGCAACGCCTGCGGAGGCGAAAGCACTGGTGATGCTTTCGACGCAGCGCTCGATGAGCTTGGATTCGTTGTAGGCAGGCACCACGACCGAAAGCCGCGGCGCTGAGTGCCGCGGCGGATTGAAGGTGCTTCGGCTCATGGGACCAGAGGCGATCCCGGCTCCGGACCGCTGGCCACCGGTCGTCCGGGATCACGGCTCCACTCGCTCCAGGATCCAGCGTAAAGCCGCCCCGGCGGCAGTCCGGCGTGGGCCGCCGCCAGCAGCAGCTGGCAGGCGGTGACTCCAGAGCCGCAGTAGTAGACCGCCGACTCCGGCGCATGATCCCCCAGCGTTTTCTCGAAGCGGGCTAAGAGCTCCCGAGGGGATCGGAAGCGTCCGTCGGACTGCACGTTTTCCCCAAAGGGGTGGTTTAGCGCGCCGGGTATGTGCCCCGCGACCGGGTCCAGCGGCTCCTCTTCACCGCGATAGCGGGCCTCGGCGCGGGCGTCCACCAGGCACGCCTGCCCCGGCACTTCTCCGAGGGTCACCACCCATTCCCGCCTCGCCCGGCCGCGAAACGCCTTTCGCTGGATTTCACTCGATCCGGATTCCAGCGGCAAACCCGCTGACTGCCAGGCGCGAATTCCACCGTCGATCACCGCGACCTTGTCGTGGCTCATGTAGCGCAACAGCCACCAGAGTCTCGCCGCGATGCCGGCGTCGGCTTGGTCGTAAACGACGACCTGCACACTTTCATCGATGCCCAGACGGCTGAAGAGCTCGGTCAGCGCCTCGGGTGACGGCAGCGGGTGGCGACCGTGATCGGTGAGAGGTTCCCCGGCCAGGTCGTGGTGAAGATGCACGTAGCGCGCGCCCGGAATGTGACCTTCCAGATACGAGCGGCGACCGGCTTCGGGATCCATGAGATTGTACCGGCAGTCGGCAATCACCCAGCCCGGATCGCCCAAGTGACTCGAAACGTCTTCGACCGTAACCAGAGTGTCTAAACTTTCGGTAGTCATTCGCGGCGGCGTCTGATAGAAAAACGGCCAGATTGTTTCCGGGCGTCATTATAGCGGGGGGTAAAAACGTGCGCGTAACTAAGCGGCGGGTCATCGGTCTAAGCGCAACACACTTTGTGTGCACTACGCAGTTCTCTCCCGATCACCCGGGACCCGTGGTCAGATGACCCGCATCGCTGAATTCGCCGTCGAATACATCCAGTTTCTCGATTCTTCGGGGCAACCCACCCAGGAACTGCCGCCGCACCTGGCCGGGGCGGAAGCGATCACGCCCATGTATCGCCTGATGGCCTTGACCCGCACCTTTGACGCCAAGGCCATCGCCCTGCAGCGCACGGGTCAGCTCGGCACCTATGCGTCTTCCCTGGGCCAGGAGGCCGTCGGCGCCGCCGTCGGTCTTGCCATGCGGGACGAAGACGTCCTCGTTCCAAGCTACCGCGAGCAGGCGGCCCAATTTGCCCGCGGAGTCACCCTCGAAGAGCTGCTCCTGTATTGGAGCGGGGACGAGCGCGGCAGCCGTTTTTCAGGCCCTCAGTTCGATTTTCCCATCTGTATTCCCATCGCTACCCAGTCGTGTCACGCGGTGGGCGCCGCGGTGGCGCTGAAGCTGCGCGGAGAATCCCGGGTGGTGGTGGAAGGCTGCGGCGATGGCGCCACGTCCAAGGGCGATTTTTACGAGTCGCTGAACCTGGCGGGCACCTGGCATCTGCCGGTGGTTTTCGTCGTCAGCAACAACCAGTGGGCCATCTCCGTCCCCAGAAGCCGGCAGTCCGGGGCGCAGACGCTGGCACAAAAAGCCGTCGCCGGCGGCTTCGAGGGCGTCCAGGTGGATGGCAACGATCCGGTAGCGGTGCGATTCGCCATGGACAAAGCCCTGGAACGGGCCCGAAGCGGCGGCGGTCCCACGCTGATCGAGGCGGTTACCTACCGGCTTCAAGATCACACCACGGCCGACGACGCCAGCCGCTACCGCGACGCGCAGGAGGTGGAGGCGGCGAAGAAATCCGATCCCATTATCCGCACCCGACGCTATCTGGAATCGATTCAGGCCTGGAGCGAAAAGGATGAAGCGGCGCTGAACGAGGAGTGCGCGGCTCGGGTCCAGGAGGCGGTAGAGGCCTATTTGGCGACGCCCAAGGAGCCCCCCGAGGCCATGTTCGACAGCCTCTACGCCGAGCTACCCAGAGCCCTCACGGCCCAGCGGACGGAAGCCATGAAGGAGCAGTCTGATGGCTGAGGTCAACCTGGTGGAGGCCGTCAACATGGCGCTGGCGCGCGCCATGGAAGAAGACGACAGCGTGGTGGTGCTGGGAGAGGACGTAGGCGTCAACGGCGGCGTATTTCGGGCCACCGTCGGTCTGCTGGATCGATTCGGTGGCGATCGGGTGATGGATACGCCGCTGGCCGAGACTCTCATCGCCGGCATGTCCATCGGCATGGCGGCGATGGGGCTCAAACCCGTGGCCGAGATCCAGTTCATGGGCTTCATCTATCCCTGTATCGATCAGCTGGTGTGCCACGCCTCCCGAATGCGCAACCGCACCCGCGGCCGCCTGGGCTGCCCGATGGTGCTGCGGGCGCCATTCGGCGGCGGCATACATGCTCCCGAACATCACTCCGAGAGCACCGAGGCCATGTTCGCCCACATTCCCGGGCTGAGGGTCGTCATCCCCTCGTCCCCGTCGCGGGCCTACGGCCTGCTGTTGGCCGCCATCCGGGACCCCGACCCGGTCATCTTTCTCGAGCCCAAACGCATCTACCGACTGGTACGCCAGGAGGTTCCGGATGACGGGAGTGCCCTGCCCCTGGATGTGTGTTTCACATTGCGCGAAGGTACCGACCTAACCCTGGTGACCTGGGGCGCGATGGTGCACGAAACGCTCCAGGCCGCCGACGCGCTGGCCGACCAGGGGGTAAGCGCGGAAGTGATTGACGTCGCGACTTTAAAGCCCCTGGACGCCGACAGCATTCTGGCCTCGGTTGAAAAAACCGGCCGCTGCGTGATCGTTCACGAGGCCGCGCGCACCGCTGGCATGGGCGCCGAAATCGCGGCGCGCCTGTCTGACGAAGGCCTGCTGTCGCTGATGGCGCCTGTGAAACGGGTCACCGGATACGACACCATCATGCCGCTGCCGCGTACCGAGCACTACTACATGCCCAACGTAAAACGAATTCTCAAAACATGCAGGGAACTCGTTGAATATGCATAGAGTTATTGACACGCTTCCAGGCTTTTGGAGGTTGCGATGAAGGTCTTCAAGCTGCCGGATCTGGGTGAAGGGCTACAGGAAGCCGAGATCGTGGAATGGCACGTCAAAGCAGGCGACGAGATCGAAGCCGACAAGCCCCTGCTGTCGGTAGAGACCGACAAGGCGGTGGTCGAGGTCCCCTCGCCGAGGGCCGGACGTATTTCTAAAATCCACGCGGCCCCCGGCGACGTGGTCAAGATCGGCGCCCCGCTGGTGGAGTTCGAGGGTGGAAACGGGGCGGAGGCAGCGCCACGGGAAGACAAGGGCACCGTGGTCGGCGAGGTCACCTCCAGCGACGAGGTGGTCAACGAAGCGGCAACCCAGATCGGTCAGGCCCGGCTGAGCGTCAAGGCGACGCCAGCGGTGCGCGCGCTGGCCAAACGCATGGACGTGGATTTGTCGGTCGTCACCCCCAGCGGCCCTGACGGGCTGATTACCCGGGGCGATGTCGAGCGAGTGGCGAAGATTTTCGCCGAGCTCGGGCCTTTGGAGCGCCTGCGCGGACCGAGGCGGGTGATGGCGCGCAACATGAGCATGGCCTGTGCCGAGGTCGCGCCCGCTACGCTCAACGATGACGCCGATATCGGTGACTGGGATCAAAATCAGGTGGTCACGTTGCGGCTCGTTCGCGCCATCGTCGCCGGCTGCCGTGCCGAGCCCTGCCTCAATGCCTGGTACGACCGCCACAGCGTAGGCCGGCGGGTGTTGAAGAAAATTCACTTAGGGTTAGCCGTGGACACGCCCGAGGGGTTGTTCGTTCCGGTGCTCCACGACGTGGGCGACCGAACGCCCGAGAATCTCAAACAAGGTCTGGATCGTCTCAAGGCCGACGTGCGCGCCCGCACCATTCCGCCGGAAGAGCTGCGCGGCTACACCATCACCTTGTCGAACTTCGGCACCATTGCGGGACGTTACGCCAGCCCCATCGTACAGCCCCCCACCGTGGCCATACTCGGCGCCGGCGTGATTCGCGACGAGGTGGTGGCCAGAGACGGCGCGCCGGTGGTGCGCAGGGTGCTGCCTCTTTCGCTCACTTTCGACCATCGTGCCGTCACCGGGGGAGAGGCCGCCCGCTTTCTTCGCGCGGCAATGGACGATCTCGCCCTAAGCCATTAAAACAAACCGTTTTTCTTTCTATTCCGGTCGTACCGGGCGTGCCGGCCAGGCGTGCCGGCCGGCGGTTCCATGAGCAAGTCAATCGCCCCCAACTCGGCGGCCCGTCTTCCCGTCGCTTTGATCGATGTGCTCACGCAGGCTAAGCGGGTGGTGGCCCTCACCGGCGCCGGCGTTTCCGCGGAGAGTGGCGTACCTACCTTCCGTGACGCCCAGACCGGTTTGTGGTCCCGGTATAGGGCCGAAGATCTGGCGACCCCGGAGGCAGTCCGGCGCGACCCGGGGCTGGTCTGGCGCTGGTACGCGTGGCGCCGCTCCCTGGTGGAGGCGGTCAAGCCCAATCCCGCCCACCTCGCTCTGGCGACCCTGGAGCAGCGGCTGCCTGGATTCCACCTGGTGACCCAGAACGTCGACGGTCTGCACCGCCGAGCCGGTAGTCGGCGCCTGTTGGAGCTTCATGGGGATCTGTTCCTGAGCCTTTGCTCAGCGGAGGGAACGCCGGTGGAGTCCTGGCAGGAATCGAGCGGGGTGCCGCCCCGCTGCTCCCGCTGCAACGCGCCGCTTCGCCCCGGCGTGGTCTGGTTCGGCGAGACGCTGCCGCAAACAATTCTTTCCTCCGCCTTCGACTTAAGCGCCGGCTGCGACGTTTTTCTTTCCATCGGCACCTCGTCTCTTGTCCAGCCGGCGGCCGCGCTGCCGCATTGCGCGCGGAGCTCCGGCGCCGTGCTGGTGGAGATTAATCCGGAGCCTACGCCGCTCTCGGGAACCGCCGATTTTGTGCTCGACGGACCCGCCGGCGAAGTTCTCCCCGCGCTGCTCGAGGCGGCCTGGCCGGCGGGATGATTTCCCGTCGCGGCCCGGGTGTGATCCCGGTCACCAACGCTGCTCAAGGCCGCCGCTAGACTCGCCAGTACTTGGTTGCTGATTTCATCAGGTAAATCCTGGTATTCAGGCGCCCGGTGGCGTTCCTTCCTCCCCCCTCTGCGCCCCGGGCGTT
>JBFIYQ010000172.1:0-6066 GCA_041605275.1 Gammaproteobacteria bacterium | reverse complement strand
GCATGGATCATCCCGTGGTTCACGTTTCTTGGAACGACGCGACGGCGTATTGCCGCTGGTCCGGCACCCGGCTGCCGACGGAAGCCGAATGGGAACGCGCCGCTCGCGGCGGGCTTGACGGCAGAACCTATCCGTGGGGCGACGAGCTGCTGCCAAATGGCGAGCACCGCTGCAACATCTGGCAGGGCAGGTTTCCGCTCGACAATTCAAGCGAAGACGGTTTTTCCGGCACTGCGCCGGTGAACGCCTATGCGCCGAACGGCTACGGGCTTTACAACATGGTCGGCAACGTGTGGGAGTGGTGCGAGGACTGGTTCTCGACCAACTACCACCGGGTCACGCGCTCAAAAGACCCCCGCTATGTGATTCCCACCGGCCGCCGCTCCATGCGCGGCGGCTCGTTCCTATGTCACCGCTCCTACTGCCGCCGCTACCGCGTCGCCGCCCGCAGCTCGAATTCGCCTGAGAGCACGACGAGCAATATTGGTTTTAGAGTCGTCGTCTGAACGGCTGCGTTTCCAATAGTCAAATAGTCAACTCCGGGACCATATCCTTCGCGGGCATGACGCCGTTGTTAGAACACTCGCCGAGTCTTATATTCCCTACCGAGCGTTTCGCTTTCTAAAGGAGTAATAAACCAGGCCAAGTCCAACTATTAAGAAAAGTAATCCCCATTCCTGGTGATAGGGACCATGATCGACCAAGCCACCGAATTTCCACTCGACGTGCTCTTCAAATAAAAAGTAAATTACGCCCCAAAGAATGAATATTAGGCCGACGGCTCTTGGCCAGAGTCTCATAACAGAACGCAGTGACATCATCGGTGAGTGCTGGTCGTGAGCTGTCTTCCTTGGATCAAGGATAGACAACTAATCACCCTTATGCGGGCTACTCCGGCGGGCCTTTGAGCTCCACGGTGTTGCCCTCGGGATCCAGGAGGTAGATTGAGGGGCCGTTGCCTTCGGCGCCGTAGCGGGTTTCGGTGGGGCTGGCCTCGACGTCGTGCTTCTCGAGGTGCTCGCGGATGGCGGGCTCGTCGAAGGGATCGACGCGCACGCAGAAGTGGTCCATGTTGTGGCCTTTCTTACAGGGCGCCGGGCCGCCCTTTTTGCCGATCTCGCCGTTGACGTCCACGATATCGATGAGGCTGCGGCCGGCGCGGAGCTGGTAAAGACCTAAATCCTCACGGTTGCGCTCGGCGGTGCAGCCGAGAACGTCGCAATAAAAATGCAGTGCGCGCTTTACGTCGCTGACGCGCACCACCACGTGATCGATTTCCCGTATCTTGATGCTCATCTGTCCGGATCTCTAGGGGAGAGGGGGACATTCATAGTTCGTAAGTCATTGATCGGCCCGATCACGAAGTCGTCAATACACACCTGAAGTGCGGCTTACGCCGATCAATGACTTACGAACTATGAATGTCCCTCCCTTTACCACTCGCCCGTATTGGGCATGGATTTCCACGGCTCCTTGGGCGGCAGCGACTCACCGCGCTGGAGAATTTCGATGGAGATGTTGTCTGGAGAGCGGACGAAGGCCATGTGGCCGTCCCGGGGCGGGCGGTTGATCGTGACGCCGTTGTCCATCAGCCGCTGGCAGACTTCGTAGATGTTGTCCACGCGGTAGGCCAGGTGTCCGAAGTTGCGCCCGCCGCTGTATTCCTCCGGGTCCCAGTTGTAGGTCAGCTCCACCATGGGTGCCTTATCGGCTTTTGCGCGCTCCACGTCTTCGGGCGCGGCGAGGAAGATCAATGAAAATCTCCCCTTCTCGTAGTCTTTACGACTCACCTGAACCAGGCCGAGCTGGTTGCAGAAGAAATCCAGCGACTGGTCCACGTCGCTGATTCGGATCATGGTGTGGAGGTATTGCATCGTCGGCTCCTTACTAAAAGGGTTCGTAGTCAGTTCGGTCGCTCGGCGATGGCGAGCAGGGCCGGAAAGGCGATAATAATATTGTCCGCGTCCCGATGCGCCTTCGCGCCTTCGATAACCGCTGCGTGAATGCGCTCTCTTGCCAATTCGGTTTGCGCCTCCAGCACCATCGGCATGCGCACCACGCTTTTATAAACCATTTCCAAAAGTGATTCCGGTGAAGGGCCGCGCCACTCAAGCTGCAGCACTTTTGTTTTAATGCTGGCAAAGCCCGTCGACTGTAATACGCTCGCGCTCTCGTCCGGGTCGGCAAAGCGGAACATTGGTGGGGCAGGCGGCAGATCCACATCGAACGTGCCGTGCTTTTGCACCGCGCCCATGATGAGCGAAAACATTTCTCCGCCCTGATCAGGTCCTCGCCATACGGAGAAGGCATAGCGCCCGCCGGGGCGCAGCACCCGATAGGCTTCTTTGATCGCCGCGTCGGCGTCTTCCAGGTGCAGCAAGCCGAAGCTACAGGCGACGGCGTCGAAGCGCCCGTCCTCATAAGGCAGATGCTCGGCGTCGCCTTCGGTGAAGGTGCAATCGGGATAGTTGTCCGCGGCTTCAGCCACCATGGTGGCGGCAAAATCGATGCCCTCGGCTTCCGCGCCCCTGGCCTTTGCCGCGCCGGTCAGGTGGCCGGTGCCGCAGGCCACGTCCAGCAAGCGCTTGCCTTTGAGATCGCCCAAGCCGTCCAAAATCGCATCGATGGCCTGCCGGGTAATCTTGGCGAAGTAGTCGTCATAGACCTTGGCCCTGGAGGTCCAGCCGGCCTTTTCCAGATCCTTGAATGTGGATTCAGGCATTGTCGAGGTAAAGACAGAAGCTCT
The DNA here is from genome assembly GCA_041605275.1 of Gammaproteobacteria bacterium. Classification (GTDB taxonomy): domain Bacteria; phylum Pseudomonadota; class Gammaproteobacteria; order HK1; family HK1; genus CAMYJH01. The sequence goes on along the minus strand of JBFIYQ010000172.1, from coordinate 3,320 downwards.
CTGGCTGCGACCGCAGTTTCGGCGCCGCGTCCGCGCGGGTCGGGAAGCGGGCGCCGAGTATATCACCGCGGGTGACCGACCTTGCGTCGCGCTCGAGCCGGGGGCCTGCTGCTCGAGGCGTGCGTCCCCAGGTGAAAGCCGCCAAATCCGGCCGCGGTTGCGGGCGGGGTCGGAAGATGTAATCTTGACGCTCGCCGCACGCCAGGGCGGCGGATCCAAAAACAAGGTAGGCGCTCTGGCGAACGGAGCGTTCCGGGGAGGAGACTACCCATGGGCTACTTTCTCCAGCAGCTCATCAACGGCATTACGCTGGGGATGATCTACGGCCTCATAGCCATCGGATACACGATGGTTTACGGCATCATCGGCATGATCAACTTCGCCCACGGCGAGCTGTTCATGATCGCCGCGTTTATTTCCATCATCTCTTTTCTGATGCTGGGGCTGGCCGGCATCGGCTGGGTTCCGGTCGCGTTGCTCATCGTGCTTGCGGCCACCATGCTGCTCACGTCCGTTTACGGCTGGGCGCTGGAGCGGGTCGCCTACCGCCCGCTTCGACACTCGCCGCGTCTCGCTGCGCTCATCACCGCCATCGGCATGTCCATTTTTCTGCAAAACTACGTGCAGCTGCTGCAGGGCGCCCGGATAAAGCCGCTGCAGCCGGTCATCAGCGGCGGCTTCCAGTTCTTTACCGACGGTCAGTTCACGGTAACGCTGAGCTATCTGCAGATCCTCATTGCGGTGCTGACCGTCGCGTTGATGCTGGTGTTCACCTGGGTCATCAACCGTACCGCGCTGGGACGATCCCAGCGCGCGTGCCAGCAGGATTTGAAAATGGCCTCGCTCGTGGGTGTCAACGTGGACCGCACCATTTCGCTTACTTTCGTCATCGGCGCATCACTTGCCTCTGTCGCCGGGCTCATGTTTCTGCTGCTCTACGGCGTGATCGACTTTTTCATCGGGTTCCTGGCCGGCATCAAGGCGTTCACCGCCGCGGTGCTGGGGGGAATCGGATCGGTGCCCGGCGCCATGCTGGGCGGGCTGCTCATCGGTCTCATCGAGGCCTTCTGGTCGGGCTATTTCACGGTGGAATACAAGGACGTGGCGGCCTTCTCCATCCTGGTGCTGGTGCTCATCTTCCGGCCCACCGGGCTGCTCGGAAAGCCGGACATCGAGAAAGTCTGATGGCTTCCGTTAACGCGCCCACCGCGCCCTCGGCGCGTGCCCCGCTGGATCTCCCCTCGGCGATCAAAGAGTCAGGAGTGGTGGCGCTGGTGGTGTTCGCGCTGGCGTTCGCGCTGGTGGGCTTTCGCACCCAGGACGTGCCCGGTGGCCTCGACATCCGGTTTCGATTCGATGAGGTTTTCGCCATCACGGCTGTGGGCTTTCTAGGACGCTTCGCCTGGATCCTGCTGCGTGTAAATAAACCCTTTCCGGTTGCTGTGACCGCGCTGCCATTTGGTGGCGCGCTGCTGGCGCTGTTGCTCGGCCCGCTCTTTGCGCCGGCTGCGAAGCTGGAGCGCTTCCTGATCTTCGGCGACCTGGTGGTGAACTGGCTGCTTGCGCTTTTCGCCTTGGGTTTTGGTGGCCGGGCCGCATGGCTGATGTGGCACGAGGCGAGCAGCATCTCCGCCGAGATGCGCGAAGAACGCATGGATCGCATCGGCGCGGCGGTGCAGGACGCGTCGCGTTTCGTCGGGCCGCTGCTGCTCGGACTGGCGCTTGCGCTGCCTTTCATGCCCTTCGCCGACCGCCGTCTGCTCGACATCGCCATCCTGGTGCTCACGTACGTGATGCTCGGCTGGGGTTTGAACATCGTGGTGGGACTCGCGGGGCTCCTGGATCTGGGTTACGTGGCGTTCTACGCCGTCGGCGCCTACTCCTACGCGCTGCTTGCGCTGCACTTCGACTTAGGCTTCTGGACCTGTCTGCCCTTTGCCGGGATCATGGCGGCTTTCGCCGGCATTCTGCTGGGTTTTCCCGTGCTCAGGCTGAGGGGCGACTATCTCGCCATCGTCACCCTGGGCTTCGGCGAAATGGTCCGCATCATCCTGCTCAACTGGTACAAGTTCACCAAGGGCCCGGACGGGCTTTCCGGCATTCCGCGTCCGACCTTTTTCGGACTGCCAATGACCGCCAACCCCGCCGAGGGGGAGGTGTCCTTTCACCAGTTCTTCGGGCTCGAGTATTCGTCCGTGGACCGGATCATATTTCTTTACTTTCTGATCCTGGCGCTGGCGATGATCACCAACCTGTTCACGCTCAGGATCCGGAAGCTGCCGGTGGGGCGCGCTTGGGAAGCGCTTCGTGAGGACGAAATCGCCTGCCGCAGCCTCGGCATCAATCCGCGCAACACCAAGCTCACCGCGTTTGCCATCGGCGCCATGTTCGGCGGCTTCGGCGGCGCGTTCTTCGCCACCCGCCAGGGCTTCATCAGCCCCGAGAGTTTCACCTTTATCGAATCGGCCATCATTCTCGCCATCGTGGTGCTCGGCGGCATGGGCAGCCAGATCGGCGTGGTGTTCGCCGCCATTCTGCTCATAGGCCTTCCGGAATTTTTCCGCGAGCTGCAGCAATACCGCATGCTGGCATTCGGCGCTGCCATGGTGACCATTATGGTGTGGCGCCCGCGCGGGCTGCTGGCGCATCGCGAGCCCACCATCCGCTTGGGGGATGTGCCACCCGAGTCTGCGTCGGCGGAGAGCCGGGGAGCATCCCCGTGAACGCGCCGGCCAGCAAAGAGCTGCTCAAGGTCGAGCATCTGAGCATCCGTTTCGGCGGTCTGGTGGCCGTGGACGACGTGTCCTTCGCCGCAGGCGATCGCCAGATCACCGCCATCATCGGCCCCAACGGCGCCGGCAAGACCACGGTCTTCAACTGCCTCACGGGTTTTTACAAACCCACCATGGGGATGCTCACGCTGCACCACCCGAACAAAGGCGAATTCCTGCTCGAGCGCATGGAGGGATTTCAGATTGCGCAGAAAGCGGGCGTCGCGCGCACCTTTCAGAACATTCGTTTGTTTCCGGCAATGTCGGTACTCGAGAATCTCGTAGTCGCTCAGCACAACATGCTGATGCGCGCGTCGGGCTACACGGTTCTCGGGCTTTTCGGCAACAAGGGATACAAAAAAGCCGAGCGTGAAGCGGTGGAGCTTGCGCGCTACTGGCTCGATCGCATCGGCCTCACCAAGCGGGCGGACGATGCCGCGGGCAATCTCGCCTACGGCGCGCAGCGCCGGCTGGAGATCGCCCGCGCCATGTGCACCCGTCCGGTGATGCTCTGTCTCGACGAGCCGGCGGCGGGACTCAACCCGAGAG
>JBFIYQ010000171.1:0-6082 GCA_041605275.1 Gammaproteobacteria bacterium | reverse complement strand
CGTGGGCGAAGTGCAGCAGCATGCGCGAGTAGCGGCTCATGGACCCGGAAATGTCGCACAGGATGACCAGCGGCGGCGGACGCTTTCGCCGCCGGCGCCGGATCAACGGCATGGCGCCGGGACCCGTCCGAAGCGCCGAGCGCAGGCTGGCGCGCATATCCACCCGGGGCCCGTGGGGGTGGACCTCGAAGCGCCGCGTCGGTACCTGCATGTAGGGCAGCACCAGGCGCTCCAGCGCAGCGCGGGCGTTGGCGATTTCGAGCGCGCTCATTTGCTCGAAATCTTTCTTCTGCAACACCTCCCGATCTGACCAGGTGAGCGTGGCGTCCAGCTCGAGCTCAGGCGGCGCCTGCCGCGGCTCCGATCGTGCGGCGGCGGGAGAGAACAGCGCTTCGCTCACGCGGCGAGTGAAAACGCTTTCCCGCTGCAGGTCGCCCTGGCGGAGCTCCGGCAGCACCAACGCCATCATCCGCTCGAGCAGTCGCGGATTTTTCCAGAAAACATGGAAAGCCTGGTCGAAGATGGTTCGCTGATCGGCGCGGCTAACGAAGACGGCGTGCAGAGTCCAATAGAAATCACTTCGGTCGGTGACACCCACCGCGCACACCGCGCGCACCGCGTCGATCACCCTTCCCGGACCGATGGGAAGACCCGCGGCACGAAGCACCCGGGCGAAGTGAATGATGTTCTCGACCAGGCGCCCCGCGTTGGAGGCCTCGTTGCTGTCAGAGCGGTCAGTCACGTAAGCGAAATCGATCTGCTCGAAGTAAGTGATTCGTGATTAGTGATTGGTGATTAGCGGTGGATTGCCCATATCGAGTGATACTTCGGCCCTCCCGTACGAATCACGAATCACTAATCACCAATCACTTTCTTCACAGTACAAGCTCCGGGCCCAGCTATCCGGTCCGAGTTTCCGCCTTAATCTCCTCGAGAATCCTCGCCGCTTCCGTATCCCGCACCCGCGCGATGTCGTCCTGGTACTTGAGCAGCGCGCCGAGGGTGTCGTTGACCACGTCCGGGTCCAGGGTCATCACGTCGAGCTGGGTCAACGCCTGATTCCAGTCGATGGTCTCGGCGATGCCGGGCAGCTTGAACAGATCCAGCTCCCGCAGCTTTTGAACGAAAGCCACCACCTGTCTGCTTAAGGCTTCGCTCGCCTGCGGCGTTTTCAGCTTGAGTATCTGAAGCTCCCGCTCTGCGCTTGGGTAGTCCACCCAGTAATAAAAACAGCGGCGCTTGAGCGCGTCGTGAATCTCGCGCGTCCGGTTGGAGGTAATCACCGTGATGGGCGGGGATTCGGCCTTGATGGTGCCGATCTCCGGAACGGTGATCTGGTAGTCGGAGAGCACTTCCAGCAGGTAGGCCTCAAAAGGCTCGTCGGCCCGGTCCAGCTCGTCGATGAGCAGCACCGGGGGGCCCGCGTCGTGGGGCTCGAGCGCTTTGAGCAGCGGCCGTTCGATCAGGAAGCGTTGCGAAAACACGTCCTCCGCCAGCCGGTCGCGCTGCGCATCGCCGGAGGCTTCGGCAAGCCTGATCTCGATCATCTGTCGAGAGTAGTTCCATTCGTAGACCGCCGAGGCCACGTCCAGGCCTTCGTAGCACTGCAGTCTCAACAGAGACCTTCCCAAGCTCGCGGCGAGGACCTTGGCGATTTCCGTTTTGCCCACCCCGGCTTCGCCCTCAAGAAACAGCGGGCGGGTGAGCTTGAGCGAAAGAAACACCGCGGTTGCAAGGCTGCGGTCGGCGACGTAGTCGCCCGCCGCGAGCAGCGCTTCGGTGGCGGGAATATCGGCGGGCAGATTCATGCTCGATCAGGGCTTTTCGTTCAACACGCTGTTTGATGCTTTAGAATCGTAAGTCGAATTTCGGCAACGAGCGGCGCGACTTATTCCCGATATTCGATATTCGCTACACGTTCTCCCCCATACGATATACGAGATACGGACTACCGTAAGCAAAAAAGGCCGGTAGCGGCCACGCCGCCCCGGCCTTAAAGCAATAGCTCTATTTTCTTCAGCCGTTGGCCGCCGCCACCGCCCGCTTGGCCATCACCGTCACCAGATGGGCGCGGTACTCGGCGCTGGCGTGAATGTCGGCGTTCAAGCCGTCGTCGGGCACCTTGATTTCCGCCACCGCCTCCGGGGCGAATTTTCCAGACAGCGCTTTCTCCATCGCCTCTACCCGGAACACGCTGGATCCGGCCCCGGTGACCGCGACGCGGACGCCGTCTTTGGCTTTGCTCACCATGACGCCCACCACCGCATAGCGCGACGCCGGATTGGGAAATTTGGCATAAGCCGCTTTTTCCGGAACGGGAAAACGAACTTCGGTGATGATCTCCTGTTCCTCGAGCGCGGTTTCGAAAAGCCCGGTAAAGAATTCGTCCGCGGCAATCTCGCGCTGGTTGGTCTTCACCGTCGCGTTGAGACCCACAACCGCCGCCGGATAGTCCGCGGCGGGGTCGGCGTTGGCAATGGAGCCGCCCAGGGTGCCGCGGTTCCTCACCTGGGGATCGCCGATATGCGACGCCAGCGCCGCCAGCGCCGGAATCGCGGATTTCACCTCCTCGGAAGAGGCAACGTCGGCGTGACGGGTCAAGGCGCCAATCACCAGAGCGTCACCGTCGCGGCGAATCCCGGCAAGATCGCTAATGCCCCCGATGTCGATGAGCTCCGACGGCTGCGCCAGACGCTGCTTCATGGTCGGAATCAGGGTCATACCGCCGGCCAGAATTTTCGGATCCTCAGCCGCAGCGACCGCCTTCAGTGCGTCGTCCAGCGACGCCACGCGTTGATATTTGAAGTTATACATGGCTGTTCCTTCCTTATCCGGCGACGTTGAGCGCGCGCCAAACTTTTTCCGGCGTGGCGGGCATGGTGAGGTTGCTCGTCCCGATGGCATTGGTGATGGCATTGATCAGCGCCGCGGGCGCCGCAATTGCTCCGGCTTCACCACAGCCCTTGACGCCCAGCGGGTTGTGCGGACAGGGGGTCACCTGGGTGGCCACCTGGATCTCCGGGAACACGTCCGCTCGCGGCATGCCGTAGTCCATGAACGAGCCGGTCAGGAGCTGTCCCGAGTCCGGATCGTACCGGCAACCCTCCAGCAGCGCCTGTCCGACGCCGTGGGCGACGCCACCGTGGACCTGCCCTTCGACGATCATCGGGTTGACGATGTTGCCGAAATCATCGGCCGCGACCCATTTGACGATCTCGACCACACCGGTTTCGGGATCCACCTCCACCTCGCACACGTGGGTGCCCGCGGGGAAGGTGAAGTTGGCGGGGTCGTAAAAGGCGCTCTCGTCGAGCCCCGGTTCGAGCTCCTCGGACGGGTAGTTGTGGGGCACGTAGGCGGCGAACGCGACGGAGGCGATGTCCATCTGCCTGTCGGTGCCCTTGACGGTGAAGTTGCCGTCCTTGAACTCGATGTCTTCTTCCGCCGCCTCCAGCGTATGCGCGGCAATTTTTCGGCCCTTGGCGATCACCTTGTCGATGGCCTTGGATATAGCGGAGCCGCCGACGGCCAGCGAGCGTGAGCCGTAGGTGCCCATGGCGAACGGGATCCGCGCGGTGTCGCCGTGCACCACATCGATATTTTCGAAGGGCACGCCGAGCTTGTCGGACACCAGCTGGGCGAAGGTAGTCTCGTGACCCTGGCCGTGGCTGTGGGAGCCGGTGAACACGGTTACATTGCCGGTGGGGTTGAAGCGGACCTCCGCCGACTCGTACAGACCGACGCCGGCGCCGAGAGATCCCACCACGGCGGACGGCGCGATGCCGCAGGCCTCGATATAGGCGGAGAAACCGATGCCGCGAAGCTTGCCCTCGCTCTCGGACTGCTTCTTGCGTTTGGCGAAGCCCTGGTAGTCGATCAGCTTCAGCGCCTGATCCATGGAGCCGGCATAGTTGCCGGAGTCGTACTGCAGCGCCACCTGGGTCTGGTACGGAAACGCGTCCGACGGAATGAAGTTGATTCGCCGAATCTCCGCCGCGTCCATTTTCATCTCCCGCGCGGCCTGTTCCACCAGCCGCTCCACCACGTAAGTCGCCTCGGGGCGCCCGGCACCGCGCAGCGCGTCCACCGGCGTGGTATGGGTGAAGACCGCCTTGACCTCGCAGTAGATCGCTTCGGTGGTGTACTGGCCCTGCATCAGCGTGGCGTAGAGATAGGTCGGGACGCAGGTGGCGAAGGTGGAGAGATAGGCGCCGAGATTGGCGACGGTGGATACCCGCATGCCGAGAAACTTACCGTTCTTGTCCATGGCGAGCTCGGCATGGGAGACATGGTCCCGTCCATGCGCGTCCGTCATGAAGGATTCCGATCGCTCCGCCGTCCACTTCACCGGACGCTTGAGTTCCCGCGCCGCCCAGGCGGATACGGTCTCTTCCGAGTAGATGAATATCTTCGAGCCGAAGCCGCCGCCGATGTCCGGCGCCACCACCCGCAGCTTGTGCTCGGGCGTAAGCTGAATGAAGGCAGAAATTACCAGCCGGGCTACGTGGGGATTCTGGCTGGTGGTGTAAAGCGTGATCTCGTCGCTGCCCGGATTATAGTCGCCAATGGCGGACCGGGGCTCAATGGCGTTTGGGATGAGGCGGTTGTTGACCAGCTCCAGCTTGGTCACGTGGTGCGCCTTTTTGAAAACGGCGTCGGTGGCCGCCTTGTCGCCAATTTCCCAGTCGTAACAAAGATTGCCGGGCGCGTCGTCGTGCACCTGGGGCGCGCTCTTCTCCAAGGCCGCGGTGGGCGATATCACCGCCGGCTTCGTTCTATAGTCGACCTCGACCAGTTCCGCCGCGTCTTTCGCCTGGGCGTGGCTCTCGGCAATCACCACCGCCACCGGATCGCCGACGTAACGAACCGTATCCGCCGCCAGCAGTGGATGCGGCGGCGCCTTGTGTGGCTCTCCGTTCTTCTGGGTGATGACCCAGCCGCAGATAAGCCCGCCCAGCCCCGCCTTGGCAATGTCAGCGCCGGTGTAAACGGCGATCACACCCGGCGCTTTTTCCGCCTTGCCGGTGCTGATGGTGAAGGTCGCGTGGGCGTGGGGAGAACGGACGAAATATGCGTAACACTGACCCGGGAGATTGATATCGTCCAGGTAGCGCCCGTTTCCGGTGAGAAAACGGAAGTCTTCTTTGCGACGCACTGCGGCGCCGATGCCTGTCTCACTCATGTCAACCTCCTTTGCGCATCGCTTTGGCGCCGGCAAGTATCGACTTCACGATGTTGTGATAGCCGGTGCAGCGGCAAAGGTTGCCTTCCAGCCATTCGCGCACTTCGCGCTCGCTGGGATCCGGATTGTTGGCTACCAGGTCAAGCGCGCTCATCACCATGCCCGGCGTGCAAAACCCGCACTGCAGGCCGTGGTTATCGCGAAACGCTTCCTGCATCGGGTGCAGCTCGCCGTTTTTAGCCAGACCCTCGATGGTGTCCACGTCCGCGCCTTCGACCTGCGACGCGAGCATGGTGCAGCTTTTCACCGAGCGGCCGTTGAGGTGGACCACGCAGGCGCCGCACTGGCTGGTGTCGCAGCCGACGTGGGTGCCGGTGTGGCGGAGGTGGTCGCGAAGCAGGCTGACCAGCAAGGTGCGTTCCTCGACTTCTGCGGAAACTTTCTTGCCGTTCAGCGTCATGGAGACGGTGACGGTCATGGGCCTCTCCCTTGGATGACGTTATTTTTTCGGGCGGCCGTCGCTTCGAATCGATGCAGCGACGCCGGGGAAAGCGATTGCGCCTGAGCTCGGATCGGGTGACGGGTCCGTGGTCTGCCCGGCCTCGGCGCGGCCGGAGGACACCGCAACGCGCCTGAGCCGAATCAAGCACTTATGGGCTTGTATCGCGGGCCGCGGCAGAACCGCTGCGGCCAACGATTTAAGCTTTCAGCGTTTGCCTATGGTGTTAGCTGTCGCTTGCGCCGTCAAGGCCGCAAGGCGCGGCTCAGCCGGGCGCCTCTTCCTCGCCGCTCACCACCTTGACGAAGCGGGAGAAAAAATCATCCGCGTACTTTCGCGCCGTGCCCACCACCAGCCGGGATCCCACCTGGGCCAGCTTGCCGCCCACCTGCATGGAGGCG
>JBFIYQ010000170.1:0-6095 GCA_041605275.1 Gammaproteobacteria bacterium | reverse complement strand
GAGAAAAGCTGGAACACGTGGGGCAGACTCGGCCAGCTCTTCAGCGTCACGTCGACCCCCGATTGTCGCGCGGCGCGCTCCAGCCTGAGCGCGTCGTCCAGCAGCACCTCGGTGGAGCCCACGTGGATGAGCATGGGCGGAAAACCGGTGAAGTCGGCAAACAGCGGCGACGCGTCCGCCGCCTTCGGATCAGCGCCCTGCAGATAGGCCGCGGCCACCGGGCGCAGCATTTCCGCCGGGAGATAAGGATCGGCGCGACGGTTGGTGCGCACCGATCCGCCGCTGACGCTCAGGTCCGTCCAGGGCGCCATCAAAGCGACAGCGGCAGGCCGCGATTGGGAAGCGCCGCGCAAACGCGTCAGCGCAGACAGCACCAGGTTTCCTCCGGCGGAATCTCCCGCCAAGGCCACGCGGGAGGAGGGCAGCCGGCCCGCGGTCAGCCAGCGCCAGGCGCCAAGCACGTCCTCCAGGGCGGCGGGATAGGGGTGCTCCGGCGCCAGACGGTAGTCCAGGCTGAAGACCGCGCAGCCGGCGGCCCGGGCCAGACGAGAAACGAGATGTCGGTATATGGCGGCGCTGCCGATGATGAAGCCGCCGCCGTGAACGAAGAGAACGACTCGGTCTTGCCGCGCCCCCGGCGCCAGGATCCATTCCCCGAGCACCCCGGCCTCGTGCACCGGGCGCACCGTGGTGCCCTTGACCGGTCTGACCAGCCAACGGGCGCACCACACGCCGCGCCGCCGGACCGCGGCGATGCGCGCTGGTTTCAAATCGGCGCTACGCCTAAGGCTCGGTTTGATCACCAGGCGCAGAAAAAGATTGGTGAGTCGGGCGCGCAAGCTTGCCAATGGAGACGCCTCGGGAACGGTTCAGCGCGGCCGGTCAGCGACCGGGGTAACCAGAGGCGGACCGCCGGTGCGCGCGGATCCTGCTACTGAAGCCAGGCGTTGACCAGACGGACATCCTCCTGGGAGAGGGTACCGGCGGCCTGCTTCAGGGTGAGCGTGTTGACGATGTAGTCGTAACGCGAGGCGGCCAGATCCCGCTTTGCCGCGAACAAGTCCCGCTCCGCGTCGAGCACGTCCACCGAGGTGCGGGTGCCCACCTGAAAGCCGGCCTCGATGGCCGCCTTGGCGGACTCCGTGGATCGGACCGCCTGCTCCAGGGCCTGAACCCGGGAGATCCCCGAGATCACGCCGAGATAGGCGTCCCGGGTTTGGCGCTGCACGGAGCGTCGCTGCTCTTCCACCAGATCCAGCGACTGCTGGTAAAGATGACGCGCCTCCCGGGTGCGGGACACCGTCAGCCCGCCCTGGTAGAGGGGCACGTTGAGCTGCAGCCCGATGGCCGACTGCTCGAACGTGCTTCCTCCCGAGAACCCGCCGGTGGAGTCATCGCGGCCGTAGGAGCCCACGATATCCAGCGTCGGATAATGCCCGGCCGACTGCCGTCGGATTTCGTCCCGGGCCACCTCGGAGGAAAAACGGCTGGCTGAGAGCCTGAGATTCTGCTCCAGCGCAATCGCGGTCCAGCGATCTATATCGGCGGGTTCCGGAGCCACCAGAACCAGACGGTCGCTCAAACCTTCGAGGTTTCGATGGTATTCGCCGGTCACCTCCCGTAACGCTTCCCGCGCCACGTCCAGCTGATTCTCTGCCGCAATCACCTCGGCCCTGGCCAGGTCGAACCCGGCCTGAGCTTCCTCCACGTCGGTAATGGCGATGAGACCCACCTCGAATCGTTGACGGCTCTGCCTCAGCTGCTGCTCGAAGGCCTCCAGGGCCGAGCGGGCAAAGGTCAGGGTGTCCTGAGCGCGAAGCACGTCAAAGTAGCGCCGGGCGCTGCGCAGCATCAGCTCCTGCAGGGCGAATGCGTATTCAGCGTCCGCCTGCTCGATGCGGCTATCCGCCTGGCCGAGCTGAATGAAAAGATCCCGGCGAAAAACCGGCTGGGTCAGATTCAGGCTGAGCTCGTTGCTGGAAAAATCACTGCTGCCCAGGCGCGATATGGCGTTAGATTCCTGCACGTCGAGAAAATTCTTGGTCACGCCGGCGCCCGCGCTGACGTCGGGCAAGAGCTGCGCTCTCGCCTGGGGCTTGGCTTCCTGGGCGGCGCGATTGGCGGCTCCCGCCGCCTGAAAAACCGGATCGCTGCTGAGCGCAAGCTGGTAAACGCCGACCAAATCGATGGCCAGGGCAGCCGGAGGGGCGACCGCGGCAAGCAGGATTCCGCAGACGACTGTCGCAAGCCTCGAGTCGGATGACCCACGATAGTATGAATACATTTTTCTTGTCCTTTCGCGCTGCTTTAAACAAAGCGCAGTAAAAGGTTTCAGGTTCAAAGCACGAATCGCTCTGGTTCCTTCGCGCCTTTGAGTTTCGGAACCACGGTCTCAAACAGGCTTTCAGTGGCCCACTGATCTTTGCCGCTGCGCCGGATCAGCAAGGCCTCCATGGCCGGGGCCTCGCCGACGATCACGAACAGACGTCCACCCAAGGCAAGCTGTTTTTGAAAATGTTTTTCCAGAACGGGCACCGAGCCGGTAACCGCGATGACATCGTAGGGCGCGTGCTGCTCCCACCCGTGGACGCCGTCCCCCCGCTCCAGGCGAACGTTAGCAATGCCGTGCTGCTGAAGATTTCGCGCCCCCATATGGGCGAGGGTATCGGAGATCTCCACGCTGATCACTTCCCGCGCGAGGCTGGCGAGCAACGAGGTCAGGAAGCCGCTGCCGGTGCCGATTTCCAGCGCCCGGTCTTCGGTGCCGATGCTTAGCGACTGCAGCAGGCGGGCCTCCACCCGCGGCGGCATCATCACTTCGCCGTCGCCCAGGGGCACGGCGATATCCGCGTAGGCCAGATTGCGGTAGGCGTCGGGGACGTACTCGTGCCGGGGCGCCTGCTCCAGCAGATCCAGCACCACGTGGTCCAGCACCTCCCAGGTGCGGATCTGCTGCTCCACCATGTTGAAGCGGGCTTGTTGAAGATTCATGCAGAAAAGGTCCAGGAGCCCGGCGCTGCCAGCGCCCGGGCGCAAAAAGCTTTACTTCGATTCAGCGCTGGGTACCCGGGTTCAGGCTCTTCACCACGTAGTCGCTGGGCAGTCCGTCGGCCAGCGTGGCGTGTTCGTCCTCCTCCTCGACCTTGACCACCGCAGGCTGCGCGCTCTTCGGCGGCCCCTTGTTGGATTTCACTGGCTTCAAGATGCGCTCGTCAGCGGACTGGCGCTCGGTGATGGAAACCGGCTCTGCCCCCGGCTCCTCGTGCGCACCGGAGGGATCGGCAAAGCGGTTGTTGAGGGTTTGCACGTAGCGGTTGGCATCGCTCAAAACCCGCGCCAGGCGCTTGCGGGTGAAACGATTCCAGCCCACCGGTTGCTTGGAGAAAATGAAATGCCAGGGCTTCATGTTCTTTTCGAAGGCATGAACCAGCCAATCGCTCCTGGCGCCCAGACTCTGATCGCGTCGGAGTCCCGCCAGCACCGACCTGGCGGCGAGTTTTCTCAGGGTGAAGTGAATGGACGCGATGATGACCACCACCAGTGCAGCCGTCGAAGCGAGAATGACGTCGCTCGACATCAGCGTTTCAAGCCAAGGCGGGGAGAAACGTAATCCTTCCCAATAACCCAGCTCTATGCTGCCAAATGCCAGCGCGGCGATGATGGCGCCGAAGGCGATACCTTCAATCCAAGCGGCGCGTCGCCGCCACTTCGCCTTGGCTTGCGCGAGCTTGGGCACGATCTGCGTTTGTATGGCTTTGGCGGTGTTCTCCAGCACGCCGATAATGCGATAGGCGCGCTCCACTTCCACCTGGTTCAGGCGCTCGTCGATGGCCGCTATATCGCTGGCCCGCTTGGACTCGAACCGTTCCCTGAGCGCTTGGTCTTCGATGCTGATGGACGCTTCCGGGTCGTAAATCGTGTAGAAGCGTCCGGCGGTGAGTCCCCGCTGGGCCAGCGCCCGCTGCCAGGCGGCGAACACTTCCTCCGGGTTATCCTCCCGCGCCGCGTTGTCGATCTGATTGAGGACGTAAAGAAATTTGGTGGAGTCGTGACGGTGGATGGTTTGGCTCACCAGGTGCTCAAGGGTGTCCTGCATGGCGCCCGGCTCCGGGTGGCGCGCGTCGAAAAACACCAGCACCAGATCCGACAAATCGATAATGTGGTCGGTGATGCGCAGGGTTGAGGTGCGCTGCTCGTCAGCATCGAATCCCGGAGAGTCGATCAGGATCTTCCCCCGCAGCTTCTCGCTGGGGCAGGTCTTGAGCTGCAGATAAGCGTCCACCCGGGCGCCTTCGCCCTCCGCCACCTCCTCTATGCTGCGGCTCATCTGGTAGAAGGGAAAGCGAGGGTCCGCGTCCAGCGCTCGCCCCGGCAGGGTGCGGCTCACGTGCTCGCTGCTGAAGCAGATCACGGTGAACTTGTCGTCCACCGCCTGGTTGCCGGTGGACTGCAGCTTGCGCCCCAGGTAGTAGTTGACGAAGGTGGACTTGCCGCTGGAGAAGGTTCCCAGGATCGAGATCATTGGCCACCAGGGGACCCGGGTGGCGATGGATTCATGCCGGGGCAGGCAGCCCAGCTTGTACGCGATTTTGTCCAGGCGTCGGAAGGATTTGACGATCTCCAGGAGAACCGGGTTCTCCTGTTCCAGATGGTCTTGGAGCTTCTTCAGGTGTTTTTTGAGTTGTAGGGCATTTTCGAACATGGGCCGCCGGGCTCCTCGGTTATTCTTGGGACCGGCAGACAGATGCGCCGACATCCCCGTATCATGATTTTGGTGGATTCTAACACCGCTTATATATTCTCCGGCTGGGGCCCGATTTACCAGCGCAAACCGCCCGCGCCATGAAATTTAACCTTCCGCTCGTCGAGGGAATTCTAAAGCGGCGATATAAACGTTTTCTTGCCGACGTGGATCTGTCCACCCGCGAATCGGTCACCTGCCACTGCCCCAACACCGGCTCGCTGATGGGCTGCGCCGAGCCGGGCGCAACGGTCTGGCTCAGCCACTCGTCGAAGCCGGGAAGGAAGTATCCCTACACCTGGGAGCTGGTTCGGGTGGGCGAAGGCGCCACCGTGGGGATCAACACGGTTCTCAGCAATCATCTGGTGCGCGAGGCGCTCGAAGCCGGAGTCATCGCCGAGCTGGACGGTTATGCCACCATCCGCAGGGAGGTTCGCTTCGGGAAGGAGAACAGCAGGGTGGATCTGCTGCTGGAGGACCACGGCAGGCTGCCCCGGTGCTATCTGGAAGTAAAAAATGTCACTGCCGCGGTCAACGGCGGGGTGGCGCTTTTTCCCGATGCGGTGAGCGCCCGCGGCACCCGTCATCTGCGGGAGCTCATCCGGGTAGTGGAATCGGGCGACCGGGCGGCGCTTTGCTTTTGCGTGCAAAGGGGGGACGTCAAAGAGGTGCGTCCCGCCGACGAGATCGACCCCGACTACGGGCGGGCCTTGCGCGAGGCGGTCGCCTCCGGCGTCGAGGTGCTGGCCTATAGGGCCCGGGTCAGCCCCGAGGAGATCCGTTTGCAAACGCGCGTGCCGGTGGTGTGCCGCTGATGGGGGGAGAGCGGCGCTCGCGCCCGGGTTTGAAGCTTGGATCCCGAGCTTTTTGCCGGAGGACCCCGGTCCAAGGCTCTCAGCCTTTCGCCTAGGGACCCTCCCGCCGCCATTCGCCGGACCGTCCGCCGGACTTTTCCAGCAGCCGAATGTCCGTCATGGTCATGCCCCGGTCCACCGCCTTACACATGTCGTAAACCGTGAGCAGCGCCACCTGCACCGCGGTCAGCGCTTCCATCTCCACCCCGGTGCGGGACACGGTCTCCACCGTTGCCGTGCAGCGCACCGCGTCTTCGTCCGAAAGCGCCTCCAGCGCCACCTCCACCTTGGACAGGGTCAGGGGATGGCAAAGGGGCACCAGCTCCGCGGTCTTCTTCGCCGCCATGATTCCGGCGACCCGGGCGACCCCCAGCACGTCGCCCTTGCGGTGTTCGCCGGCGGTAATCAGACGCAGGGTTTGCGCCGACATCAAAATGCGACCCTCCGCCACCGCCAGGCGCCGGGTCTCGGCTTTGTCGCCCACGTCCACCATGTGGGCG
>JBFIYQ010000169.1:0-6258 GCA_041605275.1 Gammaproteobacteria bacterium | reverse complement strand
TTCGACGATTCGGCGCGCACGCCGGACCCGGAGCGCATGGTGCGCGCTTACGGCCAGGCCGCGGCGACTCTCAATCTGTTGCGGGCTTTCGCCCAGGGGGGGTACGCCGACCTCCATCAGGTGCAACGCTGGAACATGGACTTCGTCGCCGACAGTCCTCAGGGCGCCCGCTATCAGGTGATCGCCGATCGCATCGCCGATGCGCTGGCCTTCATGGAGGCCTGCGGGGTCACCGTCGAAACCGCTCCGGTGCTGCAGCACACTGATTTTTACACCTCCCACGAAGCGCTGTTGTTGAGCTACGAGCAGGCGCTCACGCGGGTGGATTCCACTTCGGGCGACTGGTACGACACCTCGGCTCACATGCTCTGGCTGGGGGAGCGAACGCGTCAGCCCGATGGCGCCCACGTGGAGTTCCTGCGCGGCATTGCCAATCCCCTGGGGATGAAAATCGGTCCGACGGCCAAGGCGGACGACCTGCTTCGGCTGATCGACATTCTGAACCCCGGCAATGTCCCGGGCCGGCTGACCGTCGTCTCGCGCATGGGCTGCGAAAGCGTCGGCGAGCGCCTGCCGCCTCTGGTTCGCGCGGTGCAGCGCGAAGGCCGGTCTGTGGTCTGGTCCTGCGATCCCATGCACGGCAACACGGTGAAGTCCGCCGCCGGCTACAAGACCCGCGTCTTCGACAGCGTGCTGAACGAGGTACGGGAGTTCTTCCAGGTTCACCTGGCCGAGGGCAGCCACGCGGGCGGTGTGCACGTGGAGATGACGGGGCAAAACGTGACCGAATGCGTGGGCGGGGCCCAGGATATCTCAGAGGCGGATCTCAAGGACCGCTACCATACCCACTGCGATCCGCGGCTGAACGCAAGCCAGAGCCTGGAGCTTGCATTCCTGGTTGCAGAAATGCTACGAGAGGAACGCGCGCGCGGTTCTACCGGCCCCGTTTCCTGAATCACCCCACTCGGCCCGAGCGTTTACTCATGAGCATCGACAAAGGTCTCCTCGAAATTCTCTGCTGCCCGGTGACGAAGACGCCAGTGAAGCCGCTGTCGAAAGATAAGCTGGACATCCTCAACCGCGTCATCGAGCAGGGCGGGATCAAGCTGCGTGACGGCTCGGTGGTCGATGCGCCGCTGGAAGAGGGGCTGATCACCCAGGACGGTAAGACCATTTACCGGGTGAGCGACGGAATCCCCATCATGCTCGAAGATCAGGGCATCGCGGCCAATCAGGTTCCCGGGTGGTAAATCCGGTCGCTCCCTTTGCAGGTCTTTACCTCAGGATGCCGCTCGGGCCCGCGGCAGGCGGCGCCGTTGCGCCACCGCCTCGGCGAGCTGCTCGAGAATCTTGACGCTGTCGTCCCAGCCGATGCAGGCGTCGGTGATGCTCAAGCCGTACTCGAGGTCGTTCCCCGCGATGACGTCCTGGCGGCCCGCCTTCAGGTGGCTTTCCACCATCACGCCCATGATTCGTTTTTCTCCCGAAGCGATCTGATCGGAGACGTCGGCGCAGACTGCCAGCTGGCGCTCAGGCTGTTTGCTGCTGTTGGCGTGGCTGAAGTCGATCATGATGCGGTCCGCGAGACCGGCCTTCTTTAGCGCAGTGGCAGTTTCGTCGACGCTCCCGGCATCGAAGTTGGGCTTTTTTCCGCCCCGGAGAATAATGTGCGCATCCTCGTTGCCGGTTGTGGAAAAAATCGCCGACTTGGCCGCCATGGTGAGCGAGAGGAAATGATGCGGATGCTTGGCGGCGCCGATGGCGTCGACGGCGATCTTGATATTGCCATCGGTACCGTTCTTGAACCCCACCGGGCACGAGATGCCGGATGCCATCTCGCGGTGCACCTGGCTCTCCGTGGTGCGCGCGCCGATGGCGCCCCAGCTGATCAGGTCGGTGATGTACTGGGGCGTGATCAGATCGAGGAACTCGGTGCCTGCCGGGACGCCCGTGTTATTGAGATCCAGCAGCAGCTCGCGGGCGATGCGCAAGCCCTTGTTGATGTTGAAGCTGCCGTTGAGGTCGGGATCGTTGATCAGTCCCTTCCAGCCCACCGTGGTTCGAGGCTTCTCGAAATAGACCCGCATCACCACCAGCAGCCGGTCGCTCAAGGCGTCGCGGTGCTTTTTCAATCGGGAGGCGTAATCCAGGGCGGCCATGGGGTCGTGAATGGAGCACGGTCCCATGACCACCAGCAGGCGGTCGTCTTCTCCGTGCAGTGCCCGATGGATGTCCTGGCGGGTGTCGTGAACGAGTTTTGCCGCGTCGTGGGAAATCGGCATCTCGTCGTGCACCCGGGCGGGCGGAATCACGTCCGAGATGGAGCGGATCCTTAAGTCTTCTGTTTTGTATTTCATCTTGGGCCCGTGTCGAGGCGACGTTTTGGTCGTGACGAAATCGAGCATTCTAGCGGGAAACCCGAATGCCTTGTACTCGGCGGGCGGGCCGGCCGGAACCCACGGGTCGCCTCAGGCAAACAGGTCGGTGATGCGGGCGGCGGCGGCGCGGACGTCGGCCTGGCCGAAAACCGCGTCGATGACGGCCAGCAAATCGGCGCCGGCTTCCACGAGACTGGCGCCGTTATCCGCGTTGATACCGCCGATGGCGGCCACGGGAATGTCCAGGGTGTCTCGCGCCGCTTTCAGCACCGAGAGCGGGCACGGCGGCGCGCCGGGCTTGGTGGCGGACGGGAAAAAGCGACCGAACGCCACGTAGTCCGCGCCGCCGCGCTCGGCCTCGACGGCGCGGTCCATAGAGGCGTAGCAGGAGACGCCGATGATGGCGCTGGAACCGAGCCGTTCGCGGGCCGCTTGCAGAGCCGGATCGTCCCGGCCCAGGTGCACCCCGTCGGCGCCCACCGTCGCGGCGAGCTCGACGTCGTCGTTAATGATAAGAGGCACCCCGTGAGCGTCGCAGAGCGCCTTAAGCGAGCGAGCCTCGTCCCGCCGGCGGGATTGATCCTCTGTCTTGTCCCGATACTGAACCGCCACCGCGCCGCCTTCTAAAGCCCGCGCCACCGCCGACCCGAGCGCGCCGGGCGGATGCGGCCCCGTTGGGGTGATGGCGTACAGCCCGCGGCGCAGCACCGCGCTCAAGGAGTGCTCCGAAAGCCGCGCGCCCAGTAAAGCCGATCAGGCAGATACTGTCCCTGACCTAGGCGCCTGGCATTTTTTAACGTCTCGAAGGTGTAATTCTGGGCCTGGGACACGGCGGCAACCGGCTCGAGCCCGTGGGCGATGCGGGCGGCGATGGCGGCGGCCAGGGTGCAGCCGGAGCCGTGATAGCTGCCCTCGAGTCGTTCGAAGCTCAAAGACTCCACCAGGCGCATCTCTGAATAAAGTCGGTTGATTACCTGCTCGGTTTTCTCGTGGGTTCCGGTCAGCAGCACATAGCCACAGCCGTAAGTCAGAATCTGCTGCGCCATGGCCGCGGGTGAATCGGCCTCCGGAGCCAGCATCCGGCCCTCCAGGGTGTTGGGCGTCACCACCAGAGTCGCCGGAAACAGCAGTGACACCATGGCGTTGAGCAACTCTTCGTCGATCAGGCGACGTCCACCGCCGGAGACGCAGACCGGATCCATCACCACAGGGATATCCGGGTTATCGGTGAGAATGCTGTGTACGGCCTGTACCACGCCCACGCTCGGAAGCAGGCTAATCTTGAACGCGGAGACCGGGATGTCGTCGAGCACCGCTCTGGCCTGGCCGACGACGTCCAACGGGTCGACGGCGGTAACGCTGCGCACGTCGCGGCTGTCTTGAGCGGTGACGGCGGTGATCACCGGCAGGGCGTGGCAGCCCATGCTGACGATGGCCTCGATGTCGGCCTGCAGACCCGCGCCGCCGGTGGGGTCGAGGCCGGCGAAGGACATGACCGTGGGAGAGGTGACTGCGCTCGGGCTCACGAGACGGGATTTTATCAATTCCGACTTCGGCCGCGGCGGCGGTTTTGACCGGGAATCCGGGCATGCGAGAATACGCCGCCGTCGAGAGGCCGAGGAGTGTGCATGAAGTCCTACATGTGTGTCATTTGCGGATTCGTTTACAATGAGGCCGACGGTCTGCCCGACGATGGAATTGCGCCCGGAACCAAATGGGAAGACATCCCGCCGAACTGGGTGTGTCCCGAATGCGGTGCCCGCAAAGAGGACTTCGAGATGGTGGAGATTTGAGCCGGCGGTCGAACGCGGCTGGAACCCGTTCAGTTCGAGGGCGTCAAACCAGGGCAGTGGCAAGTTTGAGAAAATCATCACGGCAACTCGATGCCCGTGGTAGGCAACGGATAGAAATATGAGCGTAGAAAATATTCCCGCATTTCAGCGCACCATCGGCGAACAGGAGATTAAGGTCACCGAGGCGGCACAGGAGCAGCTGGTCAGGTTATTCGGCGACGTCGAAGACGAAGAGATCGAAGCCATTCGAATTTATGTCGCCGGCGGTGGCTGCAGCGGCATGACCTACGGCATGACCTTCACCGATCACAAGTCGGAAGTGGACAAAGTGCTCAAGGGTGAGGGTTACGAGATCTACGTCGACGCCGTGGCGCTCAATTATCTGCAGGGTGTCGAGATCGATTATGTCGCCAGGGAAACCGGCGCCACCTTCGTCTTCAACAACGTGTTCCAGGCGGTCGGCGGCAGCGCCACCTGTGGCGCCTGCGGGGCGGCGGTCGGCGCAGGCGGCGGCTGCGCCTGACCCATCGAACGGGCAATCAAACCCGCCCGCGTGTCCGCGCCATGACCCCATGGCGCTTCGCTCCGTCACCGCGTCGCAGGGATCCCGTGTCCTCTTAATCGCGCCCCATACCAGCTATCGAATTACCGCCTACTACCAGGCCGCCGCCAGTCTCGGAATCGACCTGGTGGTGGCGTCCCACGGTAAACACTCGCTGATTCCGGAGATCGCTTCCGGGATACACGTGGACCTGGAAGCCCGGGACGATGCGCTCGGGACCATTGTGCAGCACGCGGAGCGTGAACCGTTTCAGGCCGTGATCGCCACCGACGACGCCACCGTGGAGCTCGCGAGCCGCGTGGCCCAGAGGCTGGGGCTGGCCCACAATTCGCCCAGGGCAACGCGAATCGCCAGGCGCAAGGATCTGGCCAGAAAGGCGCTGGCGGAGGCAGGCCTCCCGGTTCCGGCGTTTCGGCGGGTGGATCTGGGCACGCCGCTCGATCCGCAGCTCGAGGGGCTCGACTACCCGCAGGTGGTAAAGCCGCTGGCGCTGTCGGCCTCTCGCGGCGTCATCCGTGCCGACAGCCCCGCGGAGCTCGTCGCCGCCTGCCGGCGGATCGGGCCTTTGATAGCCCCGCTCAGCGACCCGGAGGAGCGTCGGCATGTGCTGGTGGAGGCCTTTTTGGGCGGAGCGGAGTACGCCCTGGAAGGCATGCTTGAGGACGGCGCCCTCCAGGTGCTGGCCGTGTTCGATAAGCCGGACCCGCTGACCGGTCCGTATTTTGAGGAAACCTACTATCTCACGCCTTCCCGCTCGAGTCCGGCCACCCAGGAAGCGATAGCCCGCCGGGTGGCGGAGGCCTGCCGTGCCTACGGCCTTCGCCAGGGGCCGGTTCACGCCGAGGTGCGCGTCGCTTCGGGCGTGGTCTGGGTGCTGGAGATCGCCGCCCGCACCATCGGCGGCGACTGCGCTCGACTGCTCAGCTTCGGCACCGGTCAGAGCCTGGAATCGCTGGTGCTGCGCCAGGCGGTGGGCGAGCGGATTAAAGTCGCCCCTCAAGCCGGCGCCGCCGGTGTGCTGATGATTCCGGTGCCCGGCGCCGGCGTGCTGCGCAGGGTCGAAGGGGTGATGGCGGCGCGCAAAGTTTCCGGCATCGAGGACGTGGTCATCGCGGTGCGCGAGGGCTACGAGCTGGTGCCGCTTCCCGAAGGCGGCAGCTATCTGGGATTTCTGTTTGCCTTGGGAGACACCCCCGATTCTGTCGAGCGGGCGCTTCGCCGAGCCCACGCCTGCCTCGACTTCGTCCTGGCGCCGGTGTGGCACATCCAGCCTCCGGTGACACGTCACGCGTGATGCGTTATCGGGGAACCGACGCCTGCTGTAGTTGCGCCTAAATCAGCAAGCGTGGGACGGAGACACGGACGCGGTTGCTTGATTTTGGCGCTCTGGAGGATTCGCCCGCCCGCGGGCTGCTACGGGAGTCAGGTAGGCATTCGCGTCACGCGTCACGCATTACTTCTTGCCCCCCGCGGCCCTGAATCCCTGCGGCAATCCGCCGTAGTCTCCCTCGTCGAAAAAGAAGCC
>JBFIYQ010000168.1:0-6264 GCA_041605275.1 Gammaproteobacteria bacterium | reverse complement strand
GCGAGATCTGGGCGAAGCCCTTCGCCGCATAGACGAAGGCGCGGCCATGATCCGCACCAAGGGCGAAGCCGGCAGCGGCGACATCGTGGAAGCCGTGCGCCACCTGCGCCAAGTATTCGGTGACATGCGCGCGTTGACCGTAGCGGCACCGGAGGAGCTGCCGGCGCGGGCCAAAGAGCTGCGCGCGCCGCTGGAGCTGGTTCGCTACGTGGCCGCCAACGGCAAGCTTCCGGTGCCGAACTTCGCCGCCGGCGGAATCGCCACGCCCGCGGATGCGGCGCTTTGCATGTCGCTGGGCGCGGAGGCGGTGTTCGTCGGCTCCGGGATCTTCAAGAGCGAGGATCCGGAGGCCCGGGCGCGCGCCATCGTTCGCGCCACCACCCACTGGCAGGATCCGGCGGAGGTGCTGGAAGCCTGCAGGGGTCTGCGCGCCGGCATGCACGGACTGGCCGTGGCCAGTCTGCCCGAGGAGGAGCGTCTGGCAACGCGGGGTTGGTAACGCGTGATGCGTGATGCGTGATGCGTGATGCGAAGAATGTAATCTGGCTGGAGTTCTTGTCAATTCGCATTACCCGTCACCAATCCGCGCTTGGATTCCTTCCCGCCCGCGTTATAGCTGCAAGGTGTCGCTAAACGCAGAGCCCAAATCCATGCCAAAGACCGTCGGCATCCTTACCATTCAGGGCGATTTCGACAAGCATCGAAAGCTGCTCGAGCGCCTGGGCGTGGCGGTGCGTCCGGTGCTTTATCCGAGGGATCTGAACGCGATCGAGGCCCTGGTGATTCCAGGCGGAGAAAGCACCACCATATCGAAAGGAATGCAGCGTCTGGGCCTGTACCAGCCGTTGCGTAAGCGCATCGAGGAAGGCCTGCCGGTGCTCGGCACCTGCGCCGGGGCAATACTACTTTCGCGGGAAGCCAAGAATCATGCCGTGCCGGTGCTCGGAGTGCTCGACGTGACGGCAAAGCGCAACGCCTACGGCACCCAGGTGGACTCCTTCGCCGCAACGCTGAACGGAACGGCGGAAGCCGGACTGGAAGGATTGCGCTGCATTTTCATCCGCGCGCCGCAGCTGGAGAATCCGGGGGCAAAAGTGAAAGTGCTCGCGACGGTGGACGGCAAACCGGTGTTCGTGCAACAGGGCAACGTGCTCGCCACCACCTTTCATCCCGAGCTCACCGATGACGAACGGATCCATGCGCGGCTGCTGAAATGCGCCTGAGTCCATACGCCCGGTAATCAGGCGCTCGGCTTCATTTTAAAAATGAATAGAAGCCATGGCGACCAGGAAGGCGGGGCGGTTCAACCTTCGCTTCCGCTCGGGGAGCCGGTCGACGATACCGCTCCTGCGGATCCGCCGAGACGAAAAATCTATCGGGGGAAGTTCGCGCGTCTGGTTCCGCTGGAACCCGAGCACGACGCTGCGGAGCTTTTTTCCGGCGCGCACGGTGACGCCGCGACGGAGGCGCTTTGGACCTACATGCCCTACGGCCCCTTCGCCGATGCGGGCGCGATGAGATCCTGGCTTGACCAATGCGCAAGCTCCTCCGATCCCTTGTTCCTTACCGTGCACGACCTTCGGGCAGGCCGGCGCGTGGGCATGGTCAGCTTTCTCAATTTCGTCAGCGCAGCGCGCGTCATCGAGCTTGGCCACATCTGGTACCAGCCCGGCGCGCAGCGCAGCAAAATCAACACCGAGTGTGTTTATCTCATGCTCGTCGAAGCGTTCGACGTGCAGAGATGCCGCCGGGTGGAGTGGAAGTGCAACGCACTCAACGCGCGATCCCGCGCCGCAGCACTGCGGCTCGGATTCTCGTTCGAAGGAGTTTTTCGACAGCACCTGGTCGTCAAAGGCCGCAATCGAGATTCCGCCTGGTTTTCAATGCTGGACCGCGAATGGCCGAAAGTCCGGACAAACATGGAAACCTGGCTATACGGAGAAGGCCCCTGCACGCCCCTCGGCGCACTTAACTCGGACATCGTCTCGAAAAGACCGCCGTCCTGAATTTTTTAAAGACTCTCTGACTCGTTCCCCGTCTGCGTCGATTCCGGCGCCCGGCCGGGCGAATTGGGTTAAGGTATCCGCGGCCTGCATCAGGTCTTAAAAGGAGAACGAAAATGGCGCTCACGATTCAGCAGCCGAACTTTCCAAAACTTTCCAGCGAAGAGCTCGAGCTTTGGAGCCACATTCCCACCTCAATCATCAGCGACGAGCTCAATCGAACCGGCACCCTGCACTCTGAGCTGCGCCCGCTCCAAAGCAACGTGAGCCTCGCCGGTCAGGCCTTGACGGTGCAGTGCATGGTGGGCGACAACGCGCCGATACATTACGCCATGACCGTGGCGTGGCCGGGGTGCGTGATGATGGTGGATGGCCGTGGGCACAAGGACACCGCGCTTTTCGGTGAAATTCTCGGCGAGGCGGCGCTGGCGAAAGGCGTCATTGCGGTCGTCATCGACGGCGCGATCCGGGATTCCGCTGAGCTGCGCGGATCAGACCTCTACGTATACACCCGCGGCATCGTCCCCAACGGGCCGCACAAGGGCTTCGGCGGCGGCATAAACGTGCCTATTCAGTGCGCGGGCGTTAATGTCTCTCCCGGCGATCTAGTGGTCGGCGACGACGACGGCGTAGTGGTCGTCTCGCCGCGTAACATGCCGGGACTGCGCGAGCGCTGCGACGCCCGCATCGCTTCCGAGGCGGAGCGAATCGAACGCATCAAGGCCGGAGCCACCACCGTGGACCTGCTCGGTTTTCCACCGCCGGAAAAGATTGGAAGCTGAGAGTCGACGAGGATCTTAAACGTATGTCACAGGTCAAATTTCGGTAGTGTCAGATAGTACTGGCTAGATGAGGAAAGAATAACGGCCCTCCGTTAGCCCCATTTGTCAGCTACCGCCTACCCCCTACGAATATAAGGACGCCGTTCGCACCCCGCCTCCCCCTCCGATCCCCCCGAATCTGCGATTTTCCGCACGGCGAGGGCCCCTGCCAGTGTCTATACTCGATGGCAATCAGCACTGAATTCGAGGCCTCCCGAGGTTTCCGGAGCGCCTCGTTCCTTTCTGGAGGCGGCAATGAACTTGAGAAACCTGATTTTGATTCTGGCCGGAGCGCTTGTCCTGCAGGGCTGCGCGAGCGGCATGAGCGAGGACGAATGCCTGGTGGCCGACTGGTACGCCATCGGCTACGAGGACGGATCTCGGGGCGCGTCGCCGGATATCATCGGCAAGCACCGAAAATCCTGCGCCGAGCACGGCGTGGCGCCGAATATGCAGGCCTATCAGCAGGGCCGGACGAAGGGACTGGCGCTCTACTGTCAGCCCAGCAAGGGCTTTAACCTCGGCGCGCGCGGCTACGGCTATAACGGCGTGTGCCCGAGAATGCTGGAGCCCGAATTTCTGGCGGCCTACAACTCGGGCCGTAAGCTCTACGAGCTCGAGTCGAGCGTCAACTACACCAACCGGCAGCTTCAAGCCAAAAAGCAGCAGCTCAAACAGCTTAAGCACACGATGATCGACACGGCGGCGGCGCTGATCAGTGACCAAACGCTTCCGGAGGATCGCATCCATTTGCTAGCCGAATCCCATGACCTGGCGACGAGGCACGGACAGCTGGAAGCGGAGATCGAAGCGCTCGAGCACGACCGCGTGGTCCAGGAGGACGAGCTGGCCCGTTACAGGGCGCAACTCGCGAGCGGATATTGACCCCCAAAGCTGAACCTAGCTTCAGCGAAACTGACACTGGGCCCGGTTTTCCGGGCCTTTTTTTGCACCTATCCCAGACGGCGGCCCCACACTGGAGGATCACGAGACAAGGCAAAAACAGGGGGGAAAAGCGCAGTTTACACGCGAGTAAATGAGCATATGGAGCCTGTGTTTAACGCCGTTGGGCTAAGCGCAGCAATTCTGAGATAGGTTCAAATCATCAGCGGGCGAGATTCATTAAAACCACGCCGGCGGCCACCATCGCCGCCGCGCTGACGCGCAGCGCTCCGAAGCGCTCTTTGAGCAGCATCGTTCCAATGAGCGCGGCAAAGATCACGCTGGTCTCGCGCAGCGCCGACACTGCGGCCATGGCGGCCAGGCTCATGGCCCAGATCACCAGCCCGTAGGCGCCAAGGGCGAGCATGCCGCCGACGACTCCCTTCCTCCACTCGGTGCGCAGCGTCCATCTCAGCTCGCGGCGTCTCAGGAACAGGGCGACCGCAACGATGGGGATTGCGTCCAGGGCAAACAGCCAGGCGATGTAGCCGGCAACCGATCCGGCGGCGCGCACGCCGATGCCGTCGACAATGGTGTAAGAGGCGATGAAGGCGGCGGTGCCAAAGGCAAACAACAGCGGGCGTCGATCGGTTCGCCAGGGTGGACCTTGGTCAAAGGACAAGCTGACGATCCCTAGGCAGGCGAGAAGAACGCCGATAAACGCGACCGGCTGCAGGATCTCTCCGGCAAACATCACCGCCGCGCCCGCCACCAGCAGCGGAGAAAGCCCCCGCGCCAGCGGATACACGTGGCTCAGGTCGCCGAAGCGGTAAGCGCCGATAAGAAAGAAGTAGTACCCCGAGTGCAGCACGATGGAAGCGCCGAGATAGACCCAGCTTTCGCGATTCGGAACTTCGACGAAGGGCAGCGCCAGCAGCGCAATTATCGAACCGACACCGTTGAGCATCGCGAGAACGGCGAGGCGATCGCCGCTGGTCTTGACCAGCGCGTTCCAGCTGGCGTGGAACAGTGCCGCCAGCAGCACCAGCCCAGCCGCTTCGAGGGTAAGGGTCACGACTACAGCTTGCCGGGGTCGAAAGCTACGCAGTCTATCCGCTTTGGATCGGGCACAGTAGGTTTCGGAGACTGAATCGAGAACGCGTCGTTAACTCTTGCAACGACGGGCGTAAACAAGGTCAGCGCGCGCACCCGCGCTTCCGTCGGGTTATAGTCAGCTTTAGTGCAACAACCGCGCGTTGATACATGAGGAATAGTAACGAGTTTCATGTCGCCGTGTTGCCCGGTGACGGCATCGGCATCGAGGTCATGGATGCCTGTCTTCGAGTGCTCGACACGCTTGCCCAACATACCGGCGCGTTCAAACTGAATCTGGAGTCACTGCCGGCGGGCGCCGGGCACTATCGGGATACCGGCACGGCGCTTCCCGAAGAAACGCTGGAAGTCGCACGCCGCGCCGATGCGATCCTGTTCGGCGCCATGGGGCTGCCCGAGGTGCGCACCGCGGAAGGCACCGAGATCCAGCCGCAGCTGGATCTGCGCGTGGCCCTGGACCTTTACGCCGGCGTGCGCCCGGTCAGGGCGATCGCCGGCGCGCCCGCGCCCCTGGCCGATCCCCGCGCCGCGGAAATCGATCTTGTCATCGTGCGCGAGCAGACCGAAGGACTTTTCAGCGACGTCGGAAAGGCGCGGGCGGAAGACGACGTCGTTGCCGTAGACCGCATGGTGATCAGCCGCAGGGGCAGCGAGCGCGTTGCCGAGTTCGCGCTCAGCCTCGCCGAGCGGCGAAAGCGCAGCGGCTGTCCCGGACACGTGACCTGTGTCGATAAGGCCAACGTGCTGGCCTCAACTGCGTTTTTTCGCAAAGTGTTCCAGGAACGCGCCGCGCTTCACCCTGAGATCGAGACCGACTGCATGTACGTGGATGCCGCCAGTCTCAATCTGGTTCGCGCCCCGTGGCGCTTCGACGTGCTGGTCACCGAAAACATGTTCGGCGACATCCTTTCCGATCTCTGCGCGGGGCTGGTGGGCGGCATGGGCCTGGCACCGTCCGGCGACATCGGCGACCACCACGGTCTGTTTCAGCCCTGCCACGGCAGCGCTCCGGACATTGCCGGCAAGGAACTGGCCAATCCGACGGCGATGCTGCTGTCCGCCGTAATGATGCTTCAGTGGCTCTCCCAGCGTCACGGTATCGACGCGCTGAATGAAGCCGCCGTTGTGCTGGAGCGCGCCGTTCACCGCGGCTACGCTGAGGGCGCGATCCGTCCCGCGGAGTACGGCGGCCCCGACGGAACGCGGGCGGTGGCAGGGAAGGTGGCGGATCTGATTGGTGACTCGTGACGCGAGGAAGTGATTGCTGATTAGTCATTCGTGATTAGTGGATTTGGCGGAACGTGTGAGTACTCGCCACTTGACAGATATCCGATGCCGACTACGTTCTTGCGCATCACGCATGACCTCTTCTCGCGTTTCCCGTCACGCGTCACCGATTTAAATCGCCTCCGCTATCGCCTTGCCCAGATCCTGCGTCTTGGCCT
>JBFIYQ010000167.1:0-6292 GCA_041605275.1 Gammaproteobacteria bacterium | reverse complement strand
TGGGGGCCGACGGCTGGCTGGACGCGGCTCGCGCCATCGCCACCACCGATACCGTCGCCAAGGGACGCTCGGCTGAATTCACCTGCGGCGGAAAGCAATGCGTGGTCACGGGGATTGCGAAAGGCTCGGGGATGATTCGTCCGGATATGGCGACCATGCTGGCGTTTGTCGCCACTGACGCGAAGGTTTCCGCATCGCTTTTAAACCAATGTCTACGGGGCGCGGTGGATCGCTCTTTCAATCGAATCAGCGTGGACGGCGACACCTCCACCAACGACGCCTGCGTGCTCATCGCCACCGGCAACGACGACGCGCCTACAATCGAGTCACTCGACGACGCCGACGGCGCCGCGCTGACGGAAGCGGTGGTGGAGGTGTGCACTTATCTCGCCCAGGCCATCGTTCGCGACGGCGAGGGCGCAACCAAGTTCATCACCCTCGCCGTCACCGAAGGAAGAAGCGAAGGCGAGTGCGCCGACGTCGCTTACACCGTGGCCCATTCGCCGTTGGTCAAGACGGCGATGTTCGCCAGCGATCCCAACTGGGGGCGCATCCTTGCCGCGGTCGGTCGGGCCGGTATCGCTGACCTGGATCTGGACGCCGTGAGTATCGAGATCGGCGGCGTCAAAGTGGCCGAAGCCGGCGCCCTCGCGCCGGGCTACCGGGAGGAAGACGGCAAGCGCGTCATGTCGCAAGAGGAGATCGAGGTGCACATCCGACTCGGCCGCGGCAGCGCGAGCGCAACGGTGTGGACATGCGATCTGTCCTATGATTACGTTCGTATTAACGCCGAGTATCGTACCTGAGGGGGAAGCCAAGTATGTCAAACATCGTATGTCGTGTGTCGGGAAGAAACCTGAGCGGTTTAATTTTTGATACCCATATTCGATACACGATATACGACATACAATGCCTCGGCGTAACATTCCAAGCCACCGCGAAATGACCACAACCGCCGCTGTCAATACCGACCTGGTCCACGTGGCCACCGCGGTGCTCACCGACGGCAGGGGTCGGGTGCTGTTGTCGCGGCGGTCCAATGACGCTCACCAGGGTGGTCTGTGGGAATTTCCCGGGGGCAAAGTGGATCCGGGTGAAGATGTGCAGGCGGCGCTGCGCCGGGAGATCCATGAAGAGCTCGGCGTTCAGGTGGAAAGCGCTCGGCCGCTGATTCGGGTGCCCCACGCGTACCCCGACCGCAACGTGCTGCTGGACGTGTGGAAAGTGACCTCATGGCGGGGCGATCCCAAGGGCCTCGAGAACCAGGAAATCGACTGGGTGTCTCCGGACGTGCTTCCCGGGCGCGAGTTTCCCGCCGCCGACGTGCCCATCGTTGCCGCGGTACGCCTGCCGGAGTGTTACGCCATTACCCCCTTTCCTTCAGGCGCATTCGAACCCTTTCTTGACAAACTGGATGGCCTCACCTCGGGAGGCGTCTGCATGGTGCAGCTTCGGGCCCACGAGCTCGATGAGCATACCTTTGCCGCGCTGGCCCGCGCGGCGGCAAGGATCTGCCAGAAAAACGACGCCCAGCTGATCATCAACGGCGACCCTAACCTGGCCATCGCCGTGGGCGCCGACGGCGTGCACCTCACCAGCGCGAGACTGAAGTCACTTTCATCGCGACCGCTGAACCACTCGTTCTGGGTCGGAGCGTCCTGCCACGATGCCCAGGAGCTCGAACATGCGGCCCGTATCGGCGCCGATTTCGCGCTGCTGTCCCCGGTCAAGTCGACGCCCGGAGACGAAAAAGCCCCGCCGCTCGGATGGGAGGGCTTTTGCGCCCTGGCGGGGGCGGCGCGTCTGCCGGTTTATGCGCTGGGGGGCCTCGGTCGGGAAGACCTGGAAGCCGCCTGGGCCCACGGCGCCCAGGGGGTGGCCGCGATTCGGGGGTTCTGGCCGCAGGATTGACGGCCCGCGCGGCGGCGAAAACGAGCCGCGGTTCGGGCGCCCTCAACGCTCCAGGTATTGAAGCTTTTCTTTGACTTCCTGCCAGTCGTCGGCGTCGGGAGGCGCATCCTTTTTCTCCGACAGCACCGGCCATTCGCGTGAGAGCTCCGCGTTCAGGGCAAGAAACTCCTGCTGATCTTCCGGCAGATCGTCCTCGGAAACGATGGCCTCCACCGGGCACTCGGGCTCGCACAGCGTGCAGTCGATGCACTCGTCGGGATCGATGACCAAAAAGTTCGGACCCTCATGAAAGCAATCGACCGGACAGACTTCGACGCAGTCGGTGTACTTGCACTTGATGCAGCTCTCGGTAACGACAAAGGTCATCGGTGAAACGTCCTGGCTCCGAAACGAACGCGGTATGTTAAACGTGTTGGCCCCGCCTTTCGAGCCCGGTGCGGCTTAAGGCGCGTTAATTTCCGCTGTCCGCCAGGGCCTCGATGATCTCTCGCCGCACCTCGGCCTGAGGATAAACGCGCCGGAACTCGGCCAGAGATGCCCGCGCGGCTTCGAGCTCGCCCCGGGCAATCATCATCTCAATGCGATCAAGCCATGCGTCGGCCTGCATCAACACCTCTGATCTTGCTCGGCCGGCGACGCCCTCCTCGATCGCTGCGCCTTCACCGCCAGGCGCATCGGAACGCTTGCGCGATGAATCGCCGGCTCGAGCGGCATCGGGCTGAACGAAATCCGTCGGGGCCGCCGGCGCCGATTCCTTTTTCATCAGTGACCGCTGTTCCAGTGCGGGCGCAACGGGCTCGGCCGGGGCGACCCGGGAAGCCTTCGGCTGCGCTGCCCCGGCGGTCGCCGACTCGGACTCCAGCGCTCCCGGCGGCGGCGGCGCGTAGGAGGCCGCCGGCGCCTGCTTGGATTCCCGCTGCTGTAATTTCTCCGCTGCCGGAGCATCGGGGGCTGGCGCGGCGGCGTCCTCGAAGCGATCTCGCTGGCGCTCGTAGCCCGGCCGGCCCTCCGGCAGCAGCACCGCCACGCTCACCGCCAGCACCACCACCGCGGTCACCGAGGCCGGCACCATCCAGCTTCCTGAGAACGGGCCTCGGGTCCGCGGCTTTGGCGACGCCGCGTCGGCGCGATGGGCTTCCGCCAGAATCTGCGCGTCCACGTGGGGAGGCGGCAGCTCGGGCGCGTGCTCCTTGTAGGCTCTGGACAGATCGGAGTCGCCGCGAAGATAGGCGTCGAGTTCCCGATCTTTTTCCGACGGTCCGCTCACGGATCCTCCGACAGCGCCTGCTTCAGCTTGGCCACAGCGTAGCGCAGCCTGCTCTTGACGGTTTCCGTTCCGACGCCGGTGACGTCGGCGATCTGTTCCAGGCGCAGACCCCCTTCCTCGCGTAGCAGGAACGCATCCCGTTGCTCCGCCGGCAGGGAGGCGATTTGCGCTCGAAGCCGCGCCCCCGCTCTCTGAGATTCGAGCTGGTTTTCGGGTCCGGGACCAGCGCTCGCGCTCTCCGCCGGCGCCTCGCTTGTGGCGGCGTCATGACCGGGGTTCGCGCCCGTCGATCGGTGATGGTCGATGAGCCGGTTGCGGGCCATCCGGTAGAGCAAGGTGGTGAATTTGGCGCGCACGCGGTAGCGCTCGCGGCTGCGGATGAGATTGGTCCAAACGTCCTGGAACAGCTCTTCCGCCACCGCGCGCTGCGCGCACTGGCGCAGCATGAATCTGAATAGCGGTCCCTTATGGCGTTCATAGAGCAGCTCGAACGCGCGAACCTCGCCGTTCCGGTAACGGAGCATGAGGGCCTCATCGCTCTCCTCCCGCGGCATGACGGCAAAGATTAGCAGATCGGTGAGCGCGATCACGCATCCGTTTGGCCGCGAATCAATAGCATTTACCTGTCATATATAAACGCATCGGTGCATCGAAACGGGTTGACTCTTGGCCGCGGCTTTATCTTCCTGTTAGGCTCCGAGCGGTCTCTTTCGCGTATCAGTTCAGGGTCGTTCCGTGGCGTTTTCAACAGGCAACCGGACTTTGCGTTCCCTGCTCGAATATCGCGCCGAAACCGCCGCGGATGGGGTTTTCGTCTTCTTCGATGATATGGAGGGAGGCGTTACTCAGGCGACTTTTGCACAGTTCGACGCCGCGACGAATCGGGCCGCACACCTGCTGATCGATCTGGGGATGAAGCCGGGCGACCGGATCAATCTTCACCTCACCAACTGCCTAGAGTTTCTTTATCTCTGGTTCGGCGCGGCGAAGGCCGGCGTTGTGATCATGCCCACCAACACCCACGCGAGCGTAGACGAGCTTCAGTATCTGCTCGATCACTCCGGCAGCCGACTGATTTTCACCCAGGCGGAATTCGAGCCCACCGCGCAGGCGGCGATGGATCGCTGCGCCAAGGTCGAGCAGGTGTTGTTTTGCGATCAGGGAGAGCAAGGCGCGGCGTTTCGAGCGCGCCTAAAAGCGCAGCCGGATAGGCCACCGGCGACCGATCCCCGGAGCGAGGACGTGGTGGGGATTCTGTATACCTCGGGCACCACCGCCAAGCCCAAAGGGGTGCTGGTCACCAACGCCAACTACATCTACGCCGGCGAGACCGTGGCCAAGGCGATTCGCCTCTCGCCTCGCGATCGTCACCTGGTGGTGCTGCCGCTGTTTCACGGCAACGCCCAGTACTATTCCACCATGAGCGCGCTGGTCACCGGCGCGAGCATCGCTTTGATGGCGCGTTTCAGCGCCAGCCGTTACTTCGAGCAGGCCATCGCCCACGGCTGCACCGTGGCGAGCCTGTTCGCGGCGCCCATCCGCATGATCCTGGCCCAGCCTCGCGCGGAGTCACACCGACGCAACGCGCTCAGGGTGGTGATCTTTGCCCAGAACGTCACCGAGTCGCAGCTCGACGAGTGGAAGCAGCGCTTCGGCGCGCCGCTGCTGCAGCTCTGGGGCATGACCGAAACCATGGGTCCGCCGCTGATGAACCCCTTAGACTTCGCCCGCAACAATATGAGCATCGGTTTTCCGGTGATGGGTTACGAGGTCGAGCTGGTGGACGACGAGGGTGAGCCGGTGAAGCAGGGGGAAGTGGGCGAGATCGCGGTTCGCGGCGAGCCCGGCTGGACGCTGATGAAAGGCTATTTCGACAACCCGCAAGCCACCGCGCAGACGATTCGAAACGGCTGGCTCATGAGCGGAGACAACGCGCGTCAGGACGAAAAAGGCTACTTTCATTTTGTCGACCGCGCCAAGGACATGATCAAGCGCTCGGGAGAAAATGTCGCCGCCAGCGAGGTGGAGGCGGTGATTCTCGAGCACGGGTCGGTGTTCGACTGCGCGGTCATCGGCGTTCCCGACCCGATTCGCGACGAGGCCATCGTAGCGGTGGTGGTGTTACGGGAAGGCGAGCAGCTGACCGATGCCGAGCTGATGGACTGGTGCGGGCAAAGGCTGGCACGATTCCGGGTGCCCGGGCAGGTGGTGTTCAAAGACGCCCTGCCGCGCACCTCGGTGGGAAAGATCCAGAAGCATATCCTGCGCCGCGAGTACGCCGGGCTTGCGACAGGAGATTAGAATTAAATGAGTGAGCGCCGCTTCGATCAACGCCCGCAGACCCGGGCGGACTACGTTCATTTTCTGGAGATCCCGACGCGCTGGCTGGATAACGACAACTACGGGCACGTCAACAACGTCGTCTACTACGCCTACTTCGACACCGTGGTCAACGAGTATCTGATCCGCGAAGGCGGTCTCGATATTCATCGCGGTGACGTCATCGGCGTGGTGGTAGAAACCATGTGCCGCTTTCACCGCTCATTCACCTTTCCCGAGATCATCGACGCGGGAATGCGGGTCGGCGCGCTGGGCACCTCAAGCGTGCGCTACGAGATCGGGCTGTTCCACAAGAAGCGGGACGACGCCGCCGGAGTCGGGCACTTTGTTCACGTCTTCGTCGACCGTCACAGCCGACGGCCGCGACCGATTCCCGACGGGATACGGGTGAGCTTGGAAAAGCTGATTCCGAAAACAGGCGCCTGAGGTGGTCAGGTCTTCTCCCGTTTCGCTTCGGACTTGAGACGATAAATCAGGTCCAGCGCGTCGCGGGGACTGAGCGTATCCGGGTCCACGTCTTCCAGCAGAGACGCAAGCCGTCCGTCGGCCATTTTCCCGGCGAACAGATCGATCTGCTCGTCGTCGCCCTTTAAACCGGTCGCCCGGGGTTTGAGCTCCAGCTGCTCGAGTATTGCCGAAGCCCGCGTTACCACCGGCGGCGGCACGCCGGCCAGCGCCGCCACCTGAAGTCCGTAGCTTCGATTGGCGGGTCCGGGAAGCACCTGGTGCAGGAAGACGATGCGATGACCGTGCTCGCGCACTTCCAGGTGCACG
>JBFIYQ010000166.1:0-6309 GCA_041605275.1 Gammaproteobacteria bacterium | reverse complement strand
CAAGGAAGAGAAGTCGCTGGCTAAAGAGAAAGAAAAAGGCGAATCAAAGGCCGAGCGCGCTTTGCGAGCGGAGCTGGAGGCATACCGGAAAAAAATGGATGCGGCGGAAAGCCAGATCAACGTTGCCATCAAGGCCAAGGAATCGGCCGACCAAGCCAAGGCCGAGGCAGAGAAAAAGGTGGTCACGCAGCATGCGGTGGAAGAAGAAATCAGAGTTCAGCTGTACGACGAAATGGAGCAGTGGCTGAAAGAGGAGCGCGAGCGGTCGGAAGAAGAATTGTCGCGCACTCAGCAGCTCGCGCGCCAGCAGGTCATGCTGGAAAAGCGCAAGCAAGCGGCGCGGCAGCAGCAGAGAGCCGCTGAGGACGCGCTGATGTCGGAAGTCGGCGCCCAGCTTGGCAGCGGGGATAACTCCGATCAGACGCTTGCGCATCAGGCTTCAGCCGAAAAACGCGTGACGCTGACGCGCATAGCCCACGACGAAGCCGCGGCGGCCAGAGCCAAAGCAAAGGCCGCTCTGGAGGCTGCCCGGGCGAAGATGAAGTCGTTATTCAAGCGCAAAGACTAGAGGTGAAATCGCAGTCGGCGCGGCGTATCTCCGGCTTCGAGCTCAAAACCCCACCCGCCAATTAACTACGTAAGCGCCCGGCTGCGGGCGAACCTCTCCGTAGGGCGCAATATCGAAGCGTATTGCGCCGCAATTCTCTGGCACCGGCGACGTCGGCACGACAGAATGAATAATTTCTCCACTGGATTCCCGCTTCCGCGGGAATAGTGGTAGATGAGTCAATGCGCGGGGAAAATCTCGTAAAGCGCAATGGCGAATCGTATTGCGCCAGCAAGCTTGTAGCAGCAGACGAGGCTCGCGCCCGCGACCACTCTTCCGCGGGCGCTGAATTACCCTCGAATCATCAGTCTCCCGCCGCGCGTTCCCGTCTCGGTTCGGTTTCGTCCAGCCGGCCGACGTAATCCAGCACCATCTCCACCGTGCCGCCGATGTCCTCGTACAGGATTCCGTGCCGCTTCGACGGAATTATCTTCGTTTCCACCTTCGCGGCGGTCAACAGATTCCGAAGCTTACCCAGGCTCCGCGGATCCACCACCGGATCCTTGTCTCCCTGCAGAAGCAGCACGGGACAATGCACTTCCTTCAACCGATTGCGCAGCTCGTCTCGAAGCAGCCTCAGCTCGTTCAGTCCCCGGATCGGCATGTGATAGTAATTAATGTGCGGATGTTCAGACTGATTGGGCCTGAACGGCATCACCCCTTCCACCGGCGATATGGCACGCACCAGCCGGTTGGCGCCGTGGACCAGCGGGACGAAGCGCATGTTCTTGTTGCCGAAGATGATGGGCACCGAAATGGCCGCCACGCCGGCGAGCGGTTTCGAATCCGCCGCGTGCAGCAGCGCCAGGGCGCCGCCGGTGGAGAAACCGACGATACAGAAGCGCTCCCTGAACCCCTGCATCACGCGGCAGCCCTCCCGAAGCGATTCCAGCCAGTCGCGGAAACTTCGCTCTCTCAAGTCCCAGGGAGACGTACCGTGGCCCTTAAGTCTGACCGCGATCACCGGATGCCCGGCCTCCACCAGCCTCTCTCCCACACCTCTGACTTCCGCGGGGGAGGCAAGAAAGCCATGGACCAGGACGACGCCGACCTTCGACGAGTTCTTCGGCAGCAGCAGAAACGGCTCGCCGGATTCGGTGGCCGTTTCCCGGGCGTTGATCGCCTGGTACTGCGACTTGGAGAACGAGACCTTGTCCCAGACGTGGCTGATTTTCATGTCATCGAATCGAAGCGACGCCACTTCTTCCTTCGAGATCTTGTCCACCTCACGCATGGCATCACGGACCGCGAGGCGCGCACCTTTGAGCGGCGCCACCTCGTTGGCGTAGACCTCGACCAGGTTTTCGAGCCGGATCGAATCGAAGGTATGCTCCATGTCGAGCTTTTTCAAAAACTGGTACTCGTTCTTATCCTCCGCGAGCAATTGCATGGAGGTCGCCATCTTCACGAACTGGTCAAGACCGGAGCAGATTCCATCGGGCAGGCAGGCATAAATATCGGGATTACGAACACTTTCCTGCAAATGCAGGGAAGATTGCCGCTGCGCCCGTTTGACGCAAAGATAAAGCAGCAGGTGAAATTTCTGCTTCGAAATCTCGTGCACTTCGCCTTCGAGTAGCTTATCCATCAAACTCGACGCCAGGTGACTGAGGTTCACCGTCACCCCGGCATACATGCGCCGCATGTAGTCGTCGCGTATCCGCTCTGCGTTACGGCGCATGCCCCTCGCAAGCATCCGCGCCGCCCACCACCCGGCGTCGTGCTTCAAGGCGAAAATTTCGTCGAAAGTGCCCAGCGTGCGCACCACCCGCGAGACCAGGGCGCGCTGGATGAAGGACCAGGTACGGTCGACGCGAATGGACTTGCCCAGGCGGATATCCATA
Organism: Gammaproteobacteria bacterium; assembly: GCA_041605275.1. Taxonomy (GTDB): domain Bacteria; phylum Pseudomonadota; class Gammaproteobacteria; order HK1; family HK1; genus CAMYJH01. The sequence goes on along the minus strand of JBFIYQ010000166.1, from coordinate 3,858 downwards.
TCGGTATCTTTCAGCAGAATGTTTCCCTCGATCAGCAGCTCCTCTGAAAGCCGACGGCTTAAGCCTCTGTTGAGCAGCTCCGCGCCTTTTCTCAAAAGATTGTCGCTAACACGAATTGGATAGAAGGTGATGTTGGCCGGGACAATCCTCGTGGGTCGCTTGGCGACTCGGATTAAATCCTCCGGGCTTTCCAGTCCCGCGTATTCGGCCCAGGCTTCAATGCGGCGCATGTTCCCGTGCTTGTGCGCATCTCTGACCGCCGATTTCATGGCTTCGACGGCCAGCGCAAGAACGGCGGCGCCGGTATGGTGCTTGCGCCGCTCCTGGGCGGTGCGCGAGTAGACGCTGTAGTCCCCGTACTCGTTCATCACCCGCCGGTCCTTGACCATACCCCCTTCGGGGAAAATGATGACCTTTCGGCCACGGAAGATTTCGCGGCTCAAGAACGCGAACAGATCCGGGTGCTCGTTGGGAACCGCGCCGACGCTGCGAAGATAGTTGGAGAAGGGATCGCCCTCGACGAAGAGCTCGCCGGCGGCGATGGAGCGGCAATAATCTCCGGTTTTCTTGTAGATCAAATACTGTGGAATGAAGGTCTCGAAGCGGGCGAAATGATTGAAAACGAAAATCTCGCTTTCTTCGATCTGTCCTTCGTCGTGGTGAAAGTTGACTTTCACCTTGAGAATTTTACGAAGAAGGTCAAACAGCCTGCTGGTCCACTCGTAGGCTGAAGAACTGATTTCGTACTGGGCGTCTTCGGAACTCATAGCCGCGTGATTAAAGTATACCCACTCGCCATCCAGCGCCGTGACACATCTCCGGAAATTGACGGTTGGGCGGCCGAATTCATGACCCGCGTGAATTCCTGGCATCCCAGGGACCGGTGATTGCGAACGTCAGGCCTAAATACTGGAGATTGACGAACAGCGCGGTTCCGTCCGGGGCAAAGGTTGCGCCGGCAAATTCGGAATTCGCCCCCGGGTTTGCCGCCAGCACGTAGATAGCGCCTTTTTGCGTAATTCCGATGAGCCGCTGCACTTGCGCGCTGTCCTCGCAAACGATCAGATCGCCTGTCGGAGCGACGCAAACGTTGTCGCCGTGGTTGAGCAGTCGGCTGTCGTTGGGCTCCACGCTCAGCTCCAGGGTGCCCGGCTGTTCTCGCTCCCTCGCAGTGCCTTCGAAGGGACTTGGCCGGTAGCACCACAGCTGCCCCCGTTTGTTGCGGCCCCCGGCGGTGCAAACCAGCCAGATGCATGTTGAATCGCTCCCGGCACGCTGTTCTACGGTGATGCCTTCGCCGCGGGCAAACGCGGCGGCGCCGTGTTCTCGCCCCTGGTAACGGAGACCGTCTTCCGGCGCTTCCACCGATTTAAGCCTCACCCAGGATACCGGCAGGCGTTCACCCACGGGGATCCGGGGCCGGAATCCCCAGTTGCCGGTGAACAGATGCGGCTGACCCTGAATCGCCAGCGCCTGCAGCCGCCCGCCCTTGGCGGGCTCGCCCCGGGCCCGCGGCAAGAAGCGGTAAAACAGCCCGTCGGGCCGGTCCTCGCTTTGGTAGATCACGCCTGATCTCGGATCCACGCCCACGGCCTCGTGGTTGAACCGGCCCATGGCGGTCAGCGGCACCGCTTTCGTCAGTCCTTTGGACGCGGATGGGACCTCGAAGTTGAAGCCGTGGTCCCTCTCCGCCCGGTATTCGCCGCGGCTTATGACCATCTCTTCGCAGGAGATCCAGCTGCCCCAGGGCGTGGCTCCTCCGGCGCAGTTGCGCAGCGTGCCGGCCAGGCTCAGGTACTGGCGCTCCACCTTGCCGGTTGCGGAGTGGTAGACCAGGCTGGTGACTCCGCCCCGGCCCACGGCGCGGTCATACATCAGCGCCCGCGTAGCCGTATCCGGCCCGCCCGGGAGATGGACGAAGGCGGTGTCGGCGGATTCCGGGTTGAGCTCGTGGTTTCGAAGCAGCCGGGTTCGGCCCGCCTCGCCGGGAAATGCGTGCATCCCGTCCGGCAGTCCCGGCACCCGAAGCCCGTCGTCCATGGGGTCCCCGGTGCGGGATATGACGCGATAGGAAAATCCCGGCGGGAGGTCGAGAATGCCCCGGCGATCTCTTTCCAGGCGGCCGTAACCCGGCGCCCGGTACGACTCACGCCCGGTGGCGGCGGCCAACACCCCGCCGAGCCCGGGCCCCGCGGCCAGCAGCGCCGCGCCCCCGCCTCTGAGCAGGGTACGCCTGGAGAATCCGTTGGGCTTCATCACACGTCTCCACGGGCTCCGCGGCGGGGCTCTGCCGTCCTTGGGCGGAAGTCAGTCACGCGTTCAGACTACGCGGATATGCCAGGGTTCGAAGCGCACTCCCAGTAGGTTTCGCTGTGGATACCGCATTGTAATGAAGCCGAGCTCCACCAGCCGGCGGTAAACGTTGGTCCTGGCAAAGGCCGCGGTGAAATTCGCTCCGCCCAAGCCCCGCTTGCCCACGTCGAAATCGCCGATGGCGTGAAAAGAGTATCCGGGCGGTGCCAGGGAACGCGATGCAAGCGACAGATTGCCGTTGGCGCGCTCCGCCTTGCGCATGAACAGGTAAAGCTGCTTGACGACGCTGCGCACGCCGGAGGTCAGGACCACGTCCGGGCCCACAGCGCGCTCGATGCGCTTGTATCGTTCCAGCGCCGGCCCTTTGAATATCCGCTGACCCGAGCCGCGGACGTACGCGGTCTTCTTGCGGTCCACGTCGTCGGTCAGATTTCTCATCACCTTAGTGCCGTAGAATCCGTAAGTCGACGCATCGACGTAAAAGAATTTCTCCAGAAAGCCGAGCTCGGCCCTGGTGAATTGCTCCACCGAGGTATAGGACTTCGCAACCCTGAGCATGTCGTCGAAGTTGAGAATATTGAAATTGCCGTACCCGACCAGCTTTTGGACACGCTTAATTCGGCGCAACGTCAAACGCAACAACTGAAAGTCTTCCTCGCGCGCCATCACGTCCGTGGGATGCGGGTCGTCGAAGCTCGCCATCTTGCGGAAATAGCGTTCACTCGGCTGCACCAGCGCCCAGGCGGCCTCCGGCGCGAGCGAAGTCGCTAAAGCCCCCGGGGCAAGCAGAATTCCGGATTTGAGAAAGCCTCGTCTTTTCATTACGGGTTTAAATTCATCCGGCTGACGAAAGCTTCATCGCCAGCGTCATGCCGTCTCCTATGGGGACCAGGCTGAGCCGGATCCTTGAATCGTTTTTAACAGCGTCGTTGAACGCGCGTATAGACTTAGTGTCGTTCGACTGATCGGTAGAATCAATCACATTCCCCGACCAAAGCGTGTTGTCCACCGCAATTAATCCCCCGGGACGAACCAGTTCCAGGCACTGTTCGAAATAGCGCCCGTAGTTTTCCTTGTCCGCATCGATAAAAGCAAAATCAAAGCGTCCTTTGTCTCCCTTCTCGATCAGCGAAGCCAGGGTCTCGGCGGCGGGCCCCAGCCTGAGGTCGATGTTTTTCTCAACTTCCGCCTCCTTCCAGTACCGCCGGGCGATGGCGGTCCACGCTTCGCTGACGTCGCAGGCGACGATGCGCCCGTCGTCAGGCAGCGCCCCGGCGACGCAGAGCGCGCTGTATCCGGTGAACACCCCCACCTCGAGCGTTTCGCGCGCGCCCATCAGGGCCACCAGCATCGCCATGAACTGACCCTGCTCGGGCGAAATCTGCATCCGCGCGTCTTCCAGCCTGGCTGTCTCCTCGCGGAGGCGCCGCTGGACAGGCGTCTCGCGCACGGAGACGTCCACCAGATAGCGGTACAGATCGTCATCCAGCGCCAGGGTGCGGGTAGACATGGAGATCCCCGGGTCTCGTATGTCGTATAGAAATT
>JBFIYQ010000165.1:0-6359 GCA_041605275.1 Gammaproteobacteria bacterium | reverse complement strand
TCCTCCTCTTGGGACATGACCTCAAGATCCGACACCGCCGTGTGAAGCACCGGGTCCCAGTTGACCAGCCGTTTTCCCCGGTAGATGAGGCCTTCCTCATAGAGCCGCACAAAGGTCTCGCGCACCGCGGCCGACAGGCCCTCGTCCATGGTGAATCGCTCGTGCGCCCAGTCGACGGACGCACCCATGCGCCGCAGCTGCTGGGAAATAGCGCCGCCGGACACCTGTCTCCACTTCCAGATGCGCTCGACGAACTTTTCGCGGCCGATGTCCTGGCGCGTCAGGCCCTCGGCGTTAAGCTGGCGTTCGACCACCATCTGGGTTGCAATTCCAGCGTGGTCACAGCCGGGCTGCCAGAGCGTATTGCGCCCCCGCATGCGGTGAAATCGGGTGAGCGCATCCATGATGGTGTCCTGAAACGCGTGACCCATGTGCAGGGTGCCGGTGACGTTCGGCGGCGGAATCATGATGCAGTAGGCCTCGCCGCGGCCGGAGGGCGCGAAATAGCCCTTCTCTTCCCACACCCGGTACCAGTGCTCTTCGATTTTTGTTGGGTCGTAGCTCTTATCCATGATCAGTTCCGGTTGTCCCTAACAGGCAATCGACGATTATGTCTCGCCGGACGTTTCGATAGGCGCATGTCCGTCGATTTATTTATCGTTGTTTGCCTCCCTGTTCCTGAGCAATCTCGTCGAGAATCTCGGGCAGCATGATTTCGATGTGATTTTTGACCTGCTTTCGAATTTCGTCGGTGGCGCTTTGCAGCGCGGCCTCGATTCTGGCTTGAACGATGACCTCGATCTCGTTGGCAATCTTCGCCACCAGCAGCCGGCAGGCTTCCTCGTACTCCGGACTTCCCGCCTTGGGCATCTCCGCAGGCTCGTAGCCTGAGGGCGGCGCATCCGCCACACCGCTGCCGGGCATGACCACGTCGTGCAGAAGCGGGATGTCGTACTGCTGACCCGACGGAGTTTTCGTGGTCGGCTTCGCCTTAGCACGGGTGGACGGCTTTTGCTTCTCCAGAATCTGCTCGAGGTCGCTCAACGCCTCGTTGAGCGACGCTTTGGCGGCGCGTGCCTGACTGCTCGGGGTTTTTTTACGATCTGCGCTCACGGTGTCGTTAAATCTGATGTGTGCTGAGCTCGAAGCCGCGGTCCCGGTATATCTTGTAGCGGTCGCGCCCCATCTGCTTCGAGTCGGGGTCGGGGGATACGATCTCGGCGATGCGGGCGCAGCGTTCCGCATGCTCGGGCACCCCGGAACCCAGGTTGATGAGCACGTCCGGAGCCTCGGCGGAGGTTCCGGGAGTGGCCAGCACGACCGGCGCCGGATTCAGCTGCTGCCAGTCGTCGTGCTCTCCCTCCAACTCGTGAGGGAGAAAGCTCTCCTGCTTGAAGGTCCACATTAGGGCGTCGAGTCGCCGCAGCGTTTCCATGCTGTCAGATTCGACCCGAACCCGGTTTCCCTGTCGCCAGGCCTTGTCGGCCACGCGGCAGGCGACCCTCAAGGGCTCGTCCGGACCTTCGCTGCCCAAGATGTAGAAATCCACTTTGGCCATAAGGAATCGGCCCCACCACGCCCTCTACTTGGCGCTCTTACGCGACCTGACGGAAGCGCGATCGATAATGTACTGGGTTAACAATGGCACAGGTCGGCCGGTCGCGCCTTTGTTTTTGCCCGATCGCCAGGCCGTCCCGGCGATGTCCAGGTGCGCCCAGCGGTAGTCGCGGGTGAACTTGGAAAGGAAGCTGGCCGCGGTGATGGCGCCGGCTTCTCGACCGCCGACGTTGGCCATGTCGGCGAAATTGCTCTTGAGCTGCTCTTCGTACTCTTCCCACAGCGGCATCTGCCAGGCTCGGTCGCCTGCGTAGTCACCCGCTTTGAGCAAAGCTGCGGCGAGCTTTTCGTCATTGGACCACAAACCGCTGGCGTGGGAGCCGAGCGCGATGACGCAGGCGCCGGTGAGCGTGGCGATGTCGATGACCACATCCGGCTTGAAACCGGCCGCGAAGGTCAGCGCATCGCAGAGAATCAGTCGGCCTTCGGCGTCGGTGTTGAGTACCTCCACGGTCTGGCCCGACATACTGGTGAAGATATCGCCCGGCTTGGTGGCTTTGCCGCTCGGGAGATTCTCCGTTGCCGGAATAATCCCGACCAGGTTCACCTTGAGCTTGAGCATGGCTACGGCCTTGACCGTGCCCAGCACGCTGGCCGCCCCGCACATGTCGTATTTCATCTCGTCCATAGCCGCCGCAGGCTTGATCGAAATGCCGCCGGAGTCGAAGGTTACGCCCTTGCCGACCAGCGTGACGGCCTTGTCCGACTTGCTCGCGCCACTGTACTCGAGGGTGATCAGTTTTGCCGGTTCATCGCTTCCGCGCGCCACGGAGAGCAGCGTGCCCATCCCCAATCGCTTCATTTCGGAGTCGCCGCGCACGCGGACTCGTACGGATTTATGCTCGCGGCCGATCTTTCGCGCCTCATCGGCGAGGTGGCTCGGGGTGCAGATGTTCCCCGGAAGGTCGCCCAGCGTTTTCGCCAGAGCGCTGCCCGCGGCCACCGCTTTCGCTTCTTCTGCCGCCTGACGTGCCTTTGCCTGCTCGCGGCCGGATTGGATTCCGCAGGTGAGCTTTTTGAGCCGGTCCGGTTGTTCCGACGACTTTTCGCTTTTCAGCTGATCGAAGCGGTATCGTGCCTGTTCGAAGGACTCGACCAGGCGGCGAACTTTCCAAATGTTGTCGAGTCCGGTGACCTCGAGCTCGGAAACATAGACCGCGGCGGAATCGGCGCCGCTGCTCCGGCAGCCGCTCACCGCGGCGTCGACGACCCGGCGAAACCGCGCGGCGTCGAGCCCGCTGCGTTTTCCCGCGCCGACCAGCAGCACGCGGTCGCTTTCGATTCCGGGCACGCCGTGGAGCAGCAGCTGTTGACCGGCCTTTCCCTCCAGCAGCGAACTTTTGATCAGTTTTTTCAGCCGGCCGGAAGAGGCCGTATCCAGTTCCTTCGCCGATGGCGAAAGTTGCCGATCCTCGAAAACGGTCACGGCAACACACCCGGTTCGGATATCGGTCGCTTTCTTAGTCGTGAAGTCGGTTTGCATGAAAAACCATCCTTGAAAGTAATGCGTCTGGATTCGGTCCGTGTCGAATGGAGAGATTTCCGTATTAAAAGCTTGGTAACGTTCGCGCCGCGCCGCCGCTTAAGGATTTATCCGCCCCGGTATCCGGGTCGACGGATCCGGGGGAGGGCGGCAAGATCCGCCGGGCGCTGCGGCGGGTGCGGAACAAGCGGGACTGCCCGGCCGCGGGCCGCCTTGAAAACGATCATCTCTGGTAACATTCGCTGCGGAATCGATGCCGCGCACGCTATTAATTAAGTTGTAAAAACGCCAGCGCGGGGAATCCCGAGTTTATTAGCACTCAGAGGAAGATGTCCATTGATGGCGTTGCTCCACCCCCGGCGAACGTCGATCCCGGCTGCCCGTTACTCCGCGCCATTCAACCGGCGCAAGCTGGCCGCGCCCGGACGACCACCCGGCGGCCGCCGCGCGGCGTGCTGCCGGGGGAGACCATCGGCTAGAACATGATTCTCCAGCGATATTTGCTGAGGGAAGTGCTCCAGGCCGCCGCGGCGGTTCTCGCCGTGCTGATGCTCATTTATCTGAGCAATCGCTTTGCCAGCATCCTTTCTGACGCCGCGGCGGGACAGATCGCCGCCAATCTCGTGTTCCAGCTGCTGTTATTGAAGCTGATTCAGAACCTCGAGGTCCTCATTCCGATTGCGCTTTTCTTCGGCATCCTCATCGGACTCGGGCGTTTGTACAACGACAGCGAGATCGTCGCCATGCTGGCCAACGGGGTCGGTATTCGCCGAATCGTCTACGGCGTGCTTTGGGTCAGCGCAACGGTCGCGGTGGTGACGTTTGGTCTATCTGTCTATGCCGCGCCGGAAATGGCGTCCGCGCACGCCAAGCTGCTTGCCCGCGCCCGCGGCGAAGCCGAAATCTCGGGGGTTCTGCCGGGGAGATTCCGAGAGCTCAGCGGTGGCGAACGAATCTTATATGTGGAGGAACTTTCCCCTGACGGCCGCTTCATGCGGAACGTTTTCGTCCAGGTGCGACAGAAAGGCGTTCAGAATATCGCCGTGGCCGAGCGCGCCTACCTTTCGATAGACGAGGGCAGCGGGGACCGCTATATCGTGCTCGAGGACGGTTACCGGTACACAGGTGAGCCGGGTACGGCGGATTACGTCATTACGCGTTTCGAAAGGCACGCGGTAAGAATGGACGAAGCTGACCGGAAACCCGCGCATCTTAAGCTCGATTCACTGAGCAGCTTCGAGCTGTTGAGCAGCGGAGGCCCTGCCAATCTGGCGGAGCTTCAGTGGCGACTTTCTCTGCCGCTTTCGGTTGTGGTGCTGGGAATGCTGGCGGTTCCTCTATCCCGCACTTCCCCGCGTCAGGGTAAGTACGCAAGGCTTTTTACGGCGGTTGTCGTTTTCTTCATCTACAACAACGCCATGGGCGTTGCCCAGATACTCGTAGAGAGAGGAGAGCTCAGCCCGTATATCGGCATCTGGCCGGTGCACGTGGCCGCGGCGGCTATCGCTGTGTTTCTGATCTGGACCCAAAATTTTCCCCGATGGCGCTCGGTCTTGGGGTTGAAAACGGCGGCGTCCCAATGACCACGCTGGATCGATATCTCGCCACCCACGTCATTTGGGGAGCGCTGCTCACGCTGTGCGTTCTGCTCGCGCTATTCACCTTTGTCGCACTGGTCGACGAGCTCGGCGATGTTGGGAAGGGCGAGTACACCGTGATTCGCGCCTTCGAGTATATGCTGCTGACGCTCCCGCAGCGGGCGTTTCTTCTGTTTCCGTTTGCCGCGCTCGTCGGCACGCTGGTTGGCCTCGGCGCCCTTTCAGCCAGCTCCGAGCTAACGGTGATGCGCGCGTCGGGGCTTTCCGCCGCAAGGATCAGCGTTGCGGTGCTGTCAGCCGGCCTGGTGCTTGCAATAATCTCCATGCTCATCGGCGAATTCATCGCTCCGTTCGCCGAACGCCTTGCGCACGAGCGCCGCTCCGTCGCCATCAGCAGCCGAATTGACGTCAGAACCAACTATGGCTTCTGGGTTCGTGACGGCTCGAGCTTCGTCAATATTCGTCGGGCGCTTCCCGGAAACCAGGCGGAAGGCGTTTACATTTACGAGTTCGATGCGGACGGGCAGCTGCGAGTTGCGACTTTCGCGCGCAAGGCGCGCTATAAGGAGGGCCGCTGGATCCTCGAGGATATCCGCCAGAGCGAGATCCTAGAGTACCGGGTTCTGAGCCGGGAGGTTGAAGAGGCCATCTGGGACGCCATGTTCAAGCCCGGCCTGGTGGACGTGGTGGCGGTGAAGCCGGAAAGCCTTTCGGCAATCGGGCTTTACCGCTACATGAACTATCTGCGCGATAACGGACTCAGCACCGCCAGGTTTGAACTCGCCTTGTGGAATAAGATGATTTATCCAGTCGCCACGGTGGTAATGATCTTCTTCGCTCTTCCCATGGTGCTCGGTATTTTACGGTCCGCCGGCGTGGGGCAGCGCATCCTTGTGGGCGCGATGGTCGGCATGGCGTTCCACGTCATCAACCAGATATCGGGCGACATCGGGCTGGTTTACGGCCTGAGCCCGTTCTTCAGCGCGGTATTGCCGACTCTGGTGTTTTTCGGCGTCGGCGCCGCGATGATGCGGAACCTGTAGGCCTCAGCCGCGTCGCGCCTTACTCCAGGTTTGAACGACCAGCCGGGTGCCGGAGAGATGGTCGTGCCAGGCGCGATTCTCGCGGTCGACGACGACCCAGAAAAACCCTAGTCCGAACGGCGCTAAGGAAACTAGGGCGGCGAGAAATCTTACCAGGCACTCTCGCCAGGAGACCGCCTCCGGGTTTCGTCCCAGCAGCCGCACCCCCCAGGCCCGCATGCCCACGGTCTGTCCACCGTGGGTCCAGAACCATCCGAAATAGAGAAAGCTCACTAAAAGCAGGTAGGCGCTATACAGCAGGTTGTTTGAAGCGAAGGCCTGACCGCGGTTCAGCGGGAGGACGATCACGGTCGCGACGAACAATACCGCCAGCAAAAGCAGGCCGTCGTAGCACATGATCGCAAGGCGTCTAGAAAATCCCGGCGATGCCGGCGGCAGCTCGGTCTCAACCGAGACCGGCCGCGGGGCGTCTTCAGAGGTCACGTTTTCGGCAGGGTCACGCCCCGCTGCCGCATGTACTTGCCTCCCCGGTCGGCGTAGGAAGTTTCGCAGACTTCATCGGATTCCAAAAAGATCACCTGCGCAACGCCCTCATTGGCGTAGATCCTGGCCGGCAAC
>JBFIYQ010000164.1:0-6361 GCA_041605275.1 Gammaproteobacteria bacterium | reverse complement strand
GCTTCCGCATAGCGGCCGCCGTAGACGGCAACCGACCTCGGCCTGAGCAAACGAGCGAGATCGAAGCCGCCTGCCTGCGAGTGACCTCTACCGGGCGAAACACTCGCCATGTCCGTCAGGAACCGAGGGGGCGCAACAGATCGCGGCTGATGATGTGGCGCTGGATCTCGCTGGTGCCGTCCCAGATCCGCTCCACCCGGGCATCGCGCCAGAATCGCGCCAGCGGCAGATCGTCCATCAGCCCCATGCCGCCGTGGATCTGAATGGCCTCGTCGGTCACCCGGGCCAGCATTTCGGACGCGTAGAGCTTCGCCTGCGCAATCTGGCGGCCGGCCTGAAGGCCCGCGTCCAGCCGCCAGGCCGCGGACAAGGTCAGCCAGTCGGCGGCGTCGATCTCGGTGACCATGTCGGCGAGCTTGAAGGATACCCCCTGAAAGCGGCCGATGGTCTGCCCGAACTGCTTGCGCTCGGCGGCCCACTCGAGCGCCAGATCGAAAGCCCGCCGGGCGCGACCGACGCAGCCGGCAGCCACGGTCAGGCGGGTGGCGAAAAGCCACTCGTTCATGACATCAAAGCCGCCGTCGATCTCGCCCAGAACCTGGTCCGCGGGCACGCGGCAATCGTCGAAAGTCAGGATGCAGTTGTTATAGCCGCGATGGGAGACTGAGTCGTAACCTTTGCGGATTTCGAACCCCGGGGTGCCGCGATCCACCAGAAAGCAGGTGATGCGTTTCTTCGGTCCCCGGGGCGTCGCGTCCTCGCCGGTGGCAGCGAACAGTATGACGAAATCGGCGATGTCCGCGTGGCTGATGAAATGCTTGGTGCCGTTAATAACGAAGTCGTCGCCGTCGCGCTTGGCAAAAGTCTTCATGCCGCGGACGTCGGAACCCGCTTCCGGCTCGGACATGGCGAGCGCGTCCATACGTTCGCCCGCGACACAAGGCGTGAGATAACGCTCGCGCTGGGAATCGCTGCAGGCAAGAAGGATATTTGACGGACGGCCCCACCACACGCCTAACGCCATGGCGGTGCGCCCGAGCTCGCGCTCCAGCAGGGTAAAGGTAAGATTATCGAGGCCTCCACCGCCAAATTCTTCAGGAATATTGGGGGCGTAAAAGCCGAGCGCCTGCACCTTCTTCTGGATCTCCCGACCTACCTCCCGCGGTAGGGCTCCCGTTCGCTCGAGCTCGGCCTCCAGGGGATAGAGCTCGCGCTCGACGAAACCGCGCACGGTATCAACAACCAGCTCCTGCTCGTGGGTCAGTGAGAAGTCCATGATCGGCTCCGTCGGTTCAGACGCGGTTCGACGCTTATGCGCCTCGAGACCGCTTCGAATTCTCGTGCTCTGCCAGCAGGGCGCCGGCGCCCCAGTCGAGATCTTTGAGCGCTTTGATGATGGCGACCAGAGCATCGTCTCGTATGCGTTCGAGCTCAGCGATGGAGCGGCCCTCGGCTTGCGCGTCGGACTGCGCCGCGATCTTTTCCACCAGCGCATCGTCGAACTCAGGCACGTCGGTTAGCTTGGTCCACGGCCACTTCAGCGACGGACCGAACTGCTCGAGGAAATGACGCATACCGGCTTCGCCGCCTCCCATGCGGTAAATCTGGAAGGTGCCCATCATCGCCCAGCGCAATCCCGGCCCGTAGCGCACGGCGTCGTCGATTTCCTCCACCGTGGCGACGTCGTCGTGCACCAGCCACAAGGCTTCGCGCCACAGCGCTTCCATCAGGCGATCGGCGATGAATGCGTCGATTTCCTTGCGCACTCTGAGCGGCTTCATCCCCATCGAGCGATAAAACGCCGCCGCCCGATCGCAACTGTCGCTGGACGTCCGCCGACCAGGACATATCTCCACCAGCGGCATGAGGTACACGGGATTGAAGGGATGCGCCACTACGAAGCGCTCGGGATTCTGCATGGCCGATTGCAGCTTCGTCGGCAGCAGGCCCGATGTGGAAGAGGCGATGATGACGTCCGGCCGCGCCGCCTCGCTCGCCTTGGCCAGCAGATCGATCTTCAGCTGCTCCCGCTCGGGCAGGCTTTCCTGGATGAAATCCGCACAGCCGCAAACCTCGGCGAGATCTCCGAGCACGCGCACCGCGCCCTCCCGCCCCGATACCTCACTCGTCAACGCGCGCTGAGCGCGGCGGCCCTTGGCCAGCATCGCGTCCAGCTTGCGCTGGGCTTGCGGATCCACGTCGTATACGACGACATCGATGCCGTTAACCGCGCAGCGGGCGGCCCAGCCGCCACCGATAACGCCGCCGCCAACAAGACCAACGGTTCTAATGTCCGGCTCAGCCATCGAGGATTAATGACGTTTCTTGAGCTTGAGCTTGTCCCGCACTTCGCCCGGGCTCATGACGCGCACGTTCATCGCCTCGAGAATCGTGATGGCGCGCTCCACCAGCTGCGCGTTGGCGGCCTTGACCCCGCGAGAAAGATACAGATTGTCTTCCAGGCCGACGCGCACGTTACCGCCGGCGATGCAGGCCATGGCGACATAGGGAAGCTGCATGCGTCCGATGGAAAACGCCGAGAACACCGCGCCTTTCGGCAGCGCGTTCACCATGGCCATCAGCGTGCCCGGATCGTCGGGAGCGCCGTAAGGAATACCCATGCACAGCTGGATCATCACCGGATCTTCAATCAGACCTTCGCTGACCAGCTCGTTGACGAACACCAGGTGCCCGGTGTCAAAGACTTCCAGCTCCGGGCGAACGCCGAGGTCCTTGACCTTCTTCGCCATCGCGCGCAGCGCGTCCGGCGTATTGAGCATCACGTAGTCTCCACCGGCGGCGAAATTCATCGAACCGCAGTCCAGAGTGCAGATCTCGGGCAACAGCTGCTCCACGTGGGCGAGTCGCTCGCTGGCGCCGGCGAGATCGGTGCCGGCCTCGTTCAGGGGCAGAGGCGTCTCGCTGCCACCGAGCACCAGGTCGCCGCCCATGCCGGCGGTGAGGTTCAAGACTACGTCCACGTCGGCGGAGCGAATGCGCTCCACCACCTCGCGAAACAGCGCCGGATCCCGCGCACCCGCCCCGGTCTCGGGATCGCGCACGTGAATGTGGACCACCGCCGCGCCGGCTTTGGCCGCGTCCACCGCGGATGCGGCGATCTGCTCGGGGGTCACGGGGACGTGGGGGCTTCGTCCCGCCGTGTCCCCGGCGCCGGTCACCGCACAGGTGACGAAAACCTCGGTGTTCATCGGCTGCTCACCTCCCTATTGGGCTCACATTTGAATCGCAATCATCGTATTGCGGCGGGTCTGCGGAAATGCGACGATTTTTGCTCATGAGTATACGATTTTCGTCAACGCCGCCTGCCGAGGATTTCGCCTTCCTGCTGCTGCCCCGATTCAGCAACCACTGTCTCGCCAACGCTCTGGAGCCGCTTCGCGCCGCCAACGCGCTGAGCGGCCGAACGCTGTACCGCTGGCGGCTGGTCTCCCTGGACGGCGACGCGGTGATCAGCTCCAGTGGGATCGAGATCCGCACGGCGGAGAGGCTGGAAACGCTGAACGGCGCCGAGTTGCTGCTGATGCTGTCGAGCTACGACTACCGCCGTCAGTCCACGCCCGGGCTCAACGCCCTGCTGAAGCGAAAGGCGCGGGAAATCGGTGTCCTCGGGGGGCTCGATACCGGCAGCTATCTGCTTGCCCGCGCCGGACTGCTAAACGGCTATCGCGCCACCATCCACTGGCAGGAGCTGGACGCTTTCGAGGAAGCGTTTCCGCGAGTCGACGTCGTCTCCGACCGCTTCGTCATCGACCGAAACCGGATAACGGCGGGCGGCGCCATCACGGCGCTGGACCTGATGCTGCACCTCATTGGCGAACGCCACGGCGAGGCTCTGAGACTCGATGTCTGCGGTTTGTTTATCTACGACCGTCCGCATGCCGGCGCCGATCCTCAGCGCACATCGCAAATGGCGCCTGTTCCCGGGCAGGCGCCGGTGGTGGCCAACGCCATCAGCCTCATGGAGGCCAATCTGGAGGAGCCGTTGTCCATTGGCGAGGTGGGGCGCCGCAGCGGCTGCACCCAGCGGGACCTCGAACGGCGCTTCCGGCGCGCGCTGGGCGCGACGCCGTTGTTTTACTATCGTCACCTGCGTCTGGCGGCGGCACGGCGCATGGTGCTGGAAACCGAGCGCCAGGTTTCAGAAATTGCGGTGAGAACAGGTTTCGGATCGGCGAGCGCGCTGACCCGTGCCTTTCGCGAACACTTCGGCGATACCCCTCGAAGCGTTCGCGCGGCGATCCGCCTCGATCGCCAGCGCGCTTAGGCTGACTCCAAACGCTTGCGCTCGCGCAGGGCCAGCGTCGCCGTGAGCCCGAGGCCTAGAAATATCAGCAGCGCGCCGAAGGCCAGGCGATAGTCCCCGGGGGCATAGAGCGGCGCGCCTTCGACCATGCGCCCGTCCCAGCCAAGATCCAGAAGCGCCCCCAGCAGAGGCTGAAAAATGGCGCCGGTTGCCACCGTGGCGCCGTTGATCATGCCGAAGGCGGCGCCGTACACCTCCGGCGAGTTGTTCTCCCGCGCCAGCGCGAATCCAACCACCATGGTGCCGAAACAGAGCCCGCAGATGAAAAACATGCCCTGCATCACGATGGGCTCGATTCCCGGCGCATAAATCAGCAGCGCCAGACACCCCGCGCCGATGATCAATGCGGCCATCAGGGGCAGCTTGCGCCGGCCCAGTCGGTCGCTCACCCAACCGGCGATTGGCGACCCGAAAGCCCAGCCGAGCAGCAGCAGCGACGCGGTCAGGGCGGCCTGCGGACGGCTCATGTCGTGCACCTGCATCAGCCAGGCGACGCCCCACAGCCCTGCGAACGCCAAAAGCGGCGCCGACATGGAGGCGCAGGTGAGCGCGATCAGCCAGTTTTGCGGTGTCCGAAAAACCGTCGCCAGTCTGCGAAGGAGCTCGCGACTTCCCGCCCGACCCGACTGCTCATGGACCCCGGGCGGCCGGTCCCGCACCAGCAGCCAGATGCCGATGCCGAGCAGCAGTCCCGCCACCGCGGAACCCAGCAGCGCCTGGCGCCAGCCGCTCCACTCCACCACCGCCGCCAGCGGCGCCTGACCCAGAATGCCGCCGGCCATGCCGGCCATCATCAGCAGCCCGGAGGCTAGGGCGAACCTGCGTTCAGGCAGCCAGGTGGTGGCAAGCTTGAGCGCGCCGACAAAGCCGAAGCTCGCGCCGATACCCACCAGAAGTCTCCCGAGATAGGCGGGGCCCAAGGTGGTCGAGAGGGCGAATATTGTGGTTCCGCCGGCGCAGACGATGGCGCCGAAGCAAAGCAGGCGCCGCGGACCATAGCGGTCCATCAGCAGGCCCACCGGGATCTGGAGGCTGGCGTAGGCGTAAAAGTAAAACGCCGACAGGTTGCCCAGCACTGCGCCACTCACTTGAAGGTCGCGCATGAGCTGATCGATCATGATGCTCGGCGCCACCCGCTGGAAAAAAGCGTAGAAGAACATGGCGGGGCCAAAGCTCCACACCAGCCAGGGCAGCCAGCGCGGCATGCCGGGATCGAATTGTCCGCTCACGGAAACGGCAGGATCAATTTGTTGTCTGAGTTAATGCTTCAGGATTTTTTCAACGCCGCGCGCCCATTGTACGCTTTGGCTGTGCGCCGAATTGCGAACAGGAGGACCTCACCATGAGCGACTGGGACCCGGAAGGATTGAGACTTCCCGTCAAGCTGGACGCCACCAGCAACGGCGAATTCTCACCCATTCCCTTAAGCCGACAAAATCGCGTGGCCAACCAGCTCGCTCAAACGCAGGCAACGATGAACGCAAGGCGCAAAGGGATGAAGCGACGCGCTTTCATGCTTTCCGCCTGCGGCGCCGCCAGCACCCTGCTGTCCTTCAACAGCGTCAACGCGGCCGGCAACAAGTCCGGCGGATTTTTCGAGATCTCCGAGGACGCGGCGCTGGATCCTGAGCTCGCCGCTGCCGAGCTCGAGGGCGAAGAGTTCATCTTCGACGTTCAGGGCCACTTCGTCGGTGAGCACGGCCTGGGCCGCGTGGGACTCGGCAGCGCCGAAGATTTCATCAAGGACGTTTTCCTGGACAGCGACACCGACATGATGGTGTTGTCGTTTATTCCCTCTCGCCGGGAAAAAGAGCTGCTCACCATCGCCGAGGCCGACGGCGCGCGGCAGGTGGTCGCGCGCATGGAGGGCAGTCACCGTTTGCTCATACACGGGCGGGCAAACCCGAACCAGCCCGGTGATGTGGAAGACATGGACGAGCTGGCCGAGCGCTGGGGCGTATCCGCCTGGAAGACCTATACCCAGTGGGGCCCGGACGGCAAAGGCTTTTTCATGCACGACGAGACCGGCACTCGGCT
>JBFIYQ010000163.1:0-6384 GCA_041605275.1 Gammaproteobacteria bacterium | reverse complement strand
GCTGGGTCTCGCCTTTGGAATCGATCCGGAAGACCTCGCCATCAAGCTTCCGGGACTCGGAAACGTGGGGTTTCGATAGGTCGAAAAGAAGCGTCATAGGAAACTCTGCGGCCGCATGCTTCCATCCGACTGAACCGGAAATTCGAGCACATCTTACCAGGCACGCGTTAGTCAGGGCGCGTGTCGCCCTCGCCGATGCCTTGCCGCGAGTACAAAAGAAGGCGTCCAAAGAACGATTCCAGGTAACAGACATTGCTACCGGGACGAAATGCAATAATTACCGTCCAGGCAACCACCACCGAGAGAGAAAATGAACTTGAAGAAGCGTAAACGGCTGGCTATTCGCCGGCGCACGCCGCCGGGATCGTCCCCCGGCACGCTGATTGCCGATCCTTCTGCGACGCAGCCCGAGATGTTTTTGCTCAGTTACGGGCCCGATGGTCTCTTGGAACAACGCGCAGACGGAATCGAGACGATAAAAAAACAGCTGAATCGAGCCTCCGTGACATGGGTCGATGTCCGCGGTTTGGGCAATCTCGATCTTATACGGCAGCTCGGTGAATTGTTCGAAATTCATGGCCTCGCTCTTGAAGACGTCGTGAATGTCCACCAGCGGCCGAAGGTAGATGAGTATGAGGATCATCTCTTTATCGTGGCCCGTATGCACGTCGATGACTTTCCGTCAGGCAGCGAGCAATTTTCCTTATTTCTCGGGAAAAATTACGTGCTCACGTTCCAGGAGCGCCCCGGTGATTGTTTCGATCCGGTGAGGAATCGCATCCGCCAGGATCGCGGGCGCATCCGTCGCTCCGGCGCGGACTACCTGGCGTATGCCCTGCTGGATGCGCTCATCGACGTCCACTTTCCGGTGCTGGAGCGATTCGGTGAAGCCGTGGAGACACTTGAGGAGCGCGTAACTTCAAGACATCGGGAAAACCTGGTTGCCGAAATTCATCGGGTTAAACGCGACCTGCTTGGATCGAGGCGCGCTATATGGCCGATGCGCGAGATGATGAATGCACTCATCCGCGACGAGTCAAAGTTGGTCAGCGAACAGACTCGCGTCTTTCTCCGCGACTGCTACGACCACACCGTTCAGCTCATGGATATGGTGGAGACCTATCGAGAAATTTCTGCAAGCCTCGTCGACATTCATCTCTCTACGCTGAGCTACCGTATGAATGAGACCATGAAAGTGCTGACCATAATTGCGACGATATTCATCCCCTTGGGATTCATCGCCGGAGTCTATGGAATGAACTTCAATTCGGAGAAATCACCGTGGAATATGCCCGAACTCGGCTGGTATTTCGGTTATCCGTTTGCCCTTGGACTAATGGCGCTGGTTGCCGCCGCCCTGGTGCTCTACTTCAGGCATAAAGGCTGGGTGGGCCAGGGTGGCCCATTCATTAAAAGGCAAACCGATTCGTAGCACCCGGGCGAGCGGAATGGGGGTCAGAATCCGCTGCGGACCAGGCGCAGCCAGTAAGCCGTGGTCACGCCCCAGACCGCGTTGAAGAAGAGCACGAATACCGGAGTGAGCGCGCCGAGCGAGATTCCAAGCCAGCCTTTTCCCGCCATCTCCGGGAACACGTAGAGCAGAAGAAACAGCGATGGAGCCAGGCTGAACACCAGCCCGCGGAGAATAGGACCGCCCCTTGGAAATCTGAGCAAAAACAGAAATCCCCAAAGTCCGCCCCAGACAATCCGGGGGTAGAGCCAGGCGGCAGAGAGATGCGGAGCGATGGCGACTCCCACGGCCGTGGTGATCCCGGCGAGCCCGAACAGCCAGACGACGACGCTGTTAGCAAGCGCGCCTACCGCGCCGGCGGCGAAAGCAATACTCATGTTTCTAAGCGTCTCGCTCATTACGGATTTCCGCTCTTAGCTTCCGAGACACTCGCGCTCGCTGCATCGGAATCCTCCACCATCCGTACCGGAAAGGGCTCCGTCACGGATCCCGCGTAAAGGGTGCGGTGGGGGAACGGGATCTCGATACCCGCCCGATCAAAGGCAAGCTTGATCTCTTCCTGGATGCTGTTTCTTACTTCGAGAAAATTTACCTGGGACGCCCATACCGAGAACTGAAAGTTCAGCGCCGAGTCTCCAAATCCGAGAAATATGAACAGCGGCTTCGGCTCTTCGAGGCACAGCGGGTTTTTATCCGCCACCGCCATCAGCACCTCCCGCGCCCTGGCAATGTCCTCCTTGTAGGCGATGCCTACCATCACGTCGTAGCGGCGAATTGGAAACCGGGTCAGCGTCGTTACCTCGCTCTTAATCATCGACTCATTGGGAATACGAACAAAAAGATTGTCAAAAGTTCGAAGCTTCACCGACAGCAGGTCTATAGACATGACCTCCCCGGTTGTTGTTCCGATTCGAATAACATCTCCCACGGCAAAGGGACGCTCGCCGAGCAGGAAAAGACCGCTGATCAGATTGGAGGCGGAGGTCTGCGAGGCGAAGCCAAGCGCCACCGACAGGATCCCGGCCGCGCCCAGGAGCACGCCTAGGCTGAACCCGAGCTCGTGAAGCGCGGATACCAGAAATAATCCCAGCACCAGGTAGTAGGCAAAGCGTCTCGCGAGCATGGCGCGGTGCGCTTCGAGCTGTGCGCCCGCGGTCTTGTAGGCAAGGGCGGCGGCGACGCGAGCAAGAACCAGGCCCACGGCAACGAAAATCGCCGCGCGCAGGAAGCTCATCAGCCGCTCCGGATTGAGCCAATCGGCAATTGGTGCAATGAACTCCTGCATGGCTGCCCCGTCTACGCTCTAATTGAAAAGTGAGGAAAGCGCGCGCTTGATGACCTGTGCTTCCTGCTGCTTTCTCGGCGGCGCCACCAGCTCCGCGCTGGAGATTTGGGACGGCACGTGCTCCCTGATTCGCATGGTCACCAGCTGGGATTCGTCTTCACAGCGCATCTTGACCTCTTGGGTCCACAGGTCGTGAGCGCCGCTTGAGTAAATCGTAAGGTAACGCACCGGAAGACTTACCCGCTCGAGCTTGAGTTCCGACTTTGATTCGTTGGCGATCTCCAGCGGCGTGATGACGCGGTAAGGCTGAACAGGTAAATCTTCCAGCCTGAGACGACCGTGCGTTCGGGTGGCGTAGCAGATTTCACCCTCCCGGGTGGACGGGCCAAACCAGGTGTCCGACGGACGCGCCACCGGAATATCCGCCAGCTCGACTTTCGGCTCAACCGCTTCGATGCGCACCCACACGGGAGAGCTGACAAAAAGCATGGCCTCCTCGCCCGGCGCGATGTAAAGCGGAGACAGGGGTCGCGTGACCACGGAGCGGTCCGCCAGCGCAGGGGTCAAACGGATTCCAGCACCAGGATTGGCAAACACGAAACGGCCGGCGGTTGCCAATTCGTCCAGCGCCCGATTCGTCTCCGCGGTCGCAGCATCGCCATTTGCAGACTCCTCGTAACCGAAGCGCCACTCGCGCTGTTTGCGCTCAGCGCCCAGCAGCAGAGGACCCAGCGTCCACCAGCGGCGCTCGTCCTCGGCGAGCTCAAACTCGCCCCACCATTTGCCCGTGCTAACTTCGCTCACCCGGATATCTCGTTTATAAACGGCTTCATTTTATGGTCTGGGAAGATTCTGTGCAGTCGAGACGTCTATCTGAACGCATGGCTGAAATCCCGCGCGAAGGCTTCGAAGCGAATGGGCGCTCTTCCGATCAGCTGCTCCACCGTATCGTTTACCTCGGCAGCCTCGTCGGCTGCGCTCATCTCGAACAGCTCCAGAATGACGGTCACCATCCACTCGCTCATGCCTTGTTCGATCAATGAGTTCCGCGCGTCTTTCAGCGAAATGTCCCGGTAAGAGATTTCCCGGCCCAGAACATCACTGAAAATTCTTGAGATGTCGTGGTTGGAGAGAGCCTCCGGACCGGTGAGTTCGTACGCTTTACCCGCATGGCCGTCTCGCGTAAGCACGGCCACCGCGACGTCAGCGATGTCCCGGGCGTCGATGAGACTTACTCGCCCCTGCCCCTGGGGAATGGAGAATGCATTTTGCCTGCGAATGCTTTCTCCCCAATAGGTGACGAAGTTCTGCATGAAGGAATTGGGCCTCAAAAACGTGCACTCGATTCCGGAACCGCGAATGATGCGCTCGACTTCCCCGTGGACCTTACCCAAAGTGATTTTCCTCGGGTAGTCGACGCCCAGCGCGGAAACTCTTACCAGGTACCGCACGCCGTGCGCCCGGGCGCGCTCCACCAGTAGCGCGGCATCCTCCGCCATGTACTCATCCAGGGGGCTCAAGTAGAAGATTTTCTCAGTGTCCTCGAGCGCCCGATCCAGGTCCGCTGGATTGCGCAGATCCATTACTAAGGTGTCTACGTAATCCTCGGGCAGCGCCAGCATTTCAGGATGTCGACATGCGGCGCGTACCTGTACGCCAGACACAGCCAGGCGCGGCACGACTTCGCGGCCCACCGCCCCAGTGGCGCCGGTTACGAGAATTCTCTGATTCATCTGAACGATTCGCCGCGCCGCCACTGCTTGTGGCGGGGCGCTCGGTTATGATCGGTTTCATGCCGAAATGTGCCTTGCCGTCGGACGAATCGCAAATACGGTGCGAATTCGCCGCCTGCGGTCGGCACGGACGATCCAGTCGCTTCTCCTCAGGAGCTTGAACATGTCCGATCCCGAAGCCCCCGGAAGCAAACCGGGCAGTTCAGCGAGAGACGGTCTTCGTTCCGAAGGCGAATCGAATCGCTCTGAGCTGCGAAAAGCCTGGCAACAAGCGCATCTCAACGACGAAACCCTTAGCTTGCTGGAACAAGACGAGAAGTACTTTCTTCGCCAGTCGCTTTCCACACCGTGCCTCGACGTCATCGACAAATGCCGCGGATCGTACCTGGAAAATCTGCAGGGCAAGCGGATTCTCGATTTCCACGGCAACAGCGTTCACCAGGTGGGCTTCGGCCACCCCAAAGTGGTGGAGGCGGTTCGCCGGCAGATGCAGTCGCTGCCCTTTTGCCCCCGGCGCTACACCAACCGGCCCGCCATCCGGCTGGCCGAAAAACTGGTGCAAATCTCTCCCGGAGATTTGGCCAAGGTGCTGTTCGCCCCCGGCGGCACCGCCGCTGTCGGGATGGCGCTCAAGCTCGCTCGCACGGCCACCGGCCGTTTCAAGACGGTTTCCATGTGGGACGCCTTCCACGGCGCCTCCCTGGACGCCATCTCCGTCGGCGGCGAGGCCCTGTTCCGCCGCGACATCGGGCCGCTGCTTCCCGGCAGCGAGCACGTGCCGCCCCCTGATCCGCGCCACTGCCCCTTCGATTGCGGCGCCGTTTGTAATCTAAAGTGCGCGGATTACCTGGAATATGTGCTGGAGAAAGAAGGCGACGTGGGCGCAGTCGTTGCCGAGACCGTGCGCAGCACGCCCTACATCCCGCCGCTGGACTACTGGAAGCGGGTACGACGGGCCTGTGACCGTCACGGCGCCCTGCTCATCCTGGACGAAATACCGAACTGCCTCGGGCGCACCGGACGGATGTTCGCCTGCGAGCACTACGGCGTCGTTCCGGACATACTCGTCATCGGCAAGGGACTTGGCGGCGGAATTTTTCCTCTCGCCGCACTCATCGCCCGCGCCGACCTGGACGTGGCGCCGGATTTTGCGCTTGGCCATTACACCCACGAGAAGAACCCGGTGGGCTGCGCCGCCGCGCTCGCCGCCATCGAGGTGGTGGAATCCGAGGATCTGGCGGAGCGGGCGGCGGAGCTGGGCGCCCACGCCCTGGAAAGGCTCGCTGATCTCGCTGCTCGACACACGGTGATTTCAGACGTTCGCGGCATGGGGCTGCTCATAGGGGTCGAGGTGGAAGCCCCGGGCGGCGACAGCCGGCTTCTCGCCGAGCGCATTCTCTATGCCGCCCTGGAGCAGGGACTCAGCTTCAAGATCAGCATGGGAAATATTCTGACCCTGGTGCCGCCGCTTACCATTACCCGAGAAGAGCTGGATTCCGCCATTGACATCCTCGACGCGGCCATCACCGTCGCCGCATAAAGGCCCGTCGAGACTGCTGATCAAAATCGGATCGCTCCAGCGCTGCTCGCCGTTTCACGCGTGATCTCCGCGGCTTCAAGGGCTTAGCGCCTTTGTCGCATTGCAGCATTTAATAGGTATAATCCCCCCCCGCAGGCGGCGGAACCCGCCCGGGTCCCCCCCAAATTCACGGCGTCGACGGTGGACATTCCACCGCGCCGGTTTCAGACTGCCATCGTCAACGGAACGAAGAAAATCCGGGCATTACAAGGAGATTCAACCATGAGCGAAGTAGTTATTGCAGGCGCCGCCCGCACCCCCGTCGGCGCATTCAACGGTGGACTGAGCACGGTGCCCGCCTCCTATTTAGGCGAAG
>JBFIYQ010000162.1:0-6393 GCA_041605275.1 Gammaproteobacteria bacterium | reverse complement strand
CGCCGCTGGTGGCGAAGCTTCTGCGGGCGGCCCGCGACGCCGGCCTGCCTCACCCGATGTACGTGTCCTTGAGCGGCAACGTGACCGCGCACGTTGCCGTGGGTCGCGATCCGGACGCGACCATCCTGGTGCTGGACGACGACGCCGGAGATCCAAGCCCGAAGCCGCCCGCGACCCGCGAGCCGAATCCCGCTGTACCCGAGAGCGAGCCGGTGACCAACGCCGGCCGGGCGGCTCCTCGAATCGATGCGGCTGAAGGCACCGAGACAACGGCCGATCCGATGGCGCCGCTGGAGCAGAAAACCCAGGTCGTCAAACCCAACGGGGAGAATTCCGACGAGGCGACCGTGATGGAGGCAGGGCTCGACGACAACCCCACCGCCATCAACCCGAGTCCTCAGCTCTCCGGCGCCCGCGAGACGCATGCCTTAGATTCGCTGCACTCCGACGCCACCGAGATCATTCCCACTACCGGAGACGCGTCCAGCGCTGCCACCGACGCCACGGACAAGACCGTCGCTCTGGACGGCGAGGTGGACTTCGACATCTTCTCTGACGACGCCCTGGCCTCGGCGGACGAAACCGCGGATCCCGATACCGGCGCCAACTGGCCCACCATCCGGGAAACGCGACGTCCGGGGATCTCCCGGGCGTTTCGCGAAGGCGATCATCTGCGCGACCGTTTTCAGCTCTTGTCCAAGCTCGGCGAGGGCGGCATGGGCGCGGTCTGGAAAGGCAAGGATCTGCTCAAGGAAGAGGCCAGGGACCGGAATCCTTTTGTTGCCATCAAGCTTTTACAGGGTGACTTCAAGGAGCACCCGGAAGCGTTCATTGCGCTGCAAAGGGAAACCGCCAAGCAGCAGCGGCTCGCGCACCCGAACATCGCCACCGTTTACGACTTCGATCGAGACGATACCTCTAACACGGTCTTCATGACCATGGAGGTGCTGGAAGGCCAGCCCCTGGACGCGTTCATCCGCAAGCTGCCCTCGGGAGGCCTGTCCGTCGAGGACGCCATGCCGCTCATCGAGCAGCTGTGCAACGGCCTCGCCTACGCTCATTCCCACGGTCTGGTGCACGCGGATCTAAAGCCGGGCAACTGTTTTTATACCAAGGACGGCACCATCAAGCTGCTCGATTTCGGTATCGCCCGCGCATCCAAAACCAAGGCCGACGCGGAAGGGGAAACCACGCTCTTCGACCCCGGTGAGCTGGGCGCTCTCACGCCCACCTACGCCACGTTGGAGATGTTCGAGGGCGCCGATCCGGATCCCCGCGACGACATCTATGCGCTGGCAATCATGACCTACCAGCTGCTCACCGGGAAACATCCCTACGGTAAAAAGGCCGCGCCCAAGGCGAGAGAGCTGGGGCTCAAACCGGAGCCGATTTCAAAGCTCAGCAAGCGTCAGAACAAGGCGCTCATGCGCGGGCTTGCTTTCGAGCGCGAGGATCGCACCCCGACGGTGGAGGATTTTTTCGAAAGCGTCCGACCGAAGAAGAGTCGCGCTCCGATCATCATGGCGGCCAGCCTTGCCGCCCTGATCATCGTCGGCATAAACGCCTACGGTCCGGCGGCCGACCTGGTTCACAAGTATCAGCGCGAGCAGATCATCTCGGTCATCGAGCGGCCCGGGCTGGCAAACCTGCGCCAAGGACTGGACGAGGCTAATGCGCTCGAAGACCCGGAGCAGCTCAACCTGATTCTCAACGATTCGCGAACAAAGAACGCAATCGTCGCTTTCGTCACCGACGGGGGAGAAAAGAGAATCAATGAGCTGCTGTCGCTGATAGCCCCCTACGATCCCAACTGGCAGCGGGACGTGAAGCAGCTCGAGCAGATCAAGTCCGCGATCATGAATTTCTTCAACGAAAAAATTCACCAGGCCTTCAATGTTAAAGAGGATCGCTACGACTTTTCCGCCGCCAGCGCTCTTATTGCCGAGCTGGATCGGCTTTATCCCGATTCCGCCAAAGTGCTCCAGCGCCGGACGCTTCTGAATCATGAAAAGGCCACCAAGCTCGCGGAGCTGAGTAAGGACTATACCCGCTATCTAAGCGAAGGACGCCTGCTGCCGGAAAAAGACAGCCGGGACATTGGTGACGTCATCGAAGTGGTGAAACAGCTCGATCCGCAGCACGCGTTGCTCAAGGACGATCGGCTGCGCTTCCGTTATGGAGAGCTGGCGGAAGCCGCCATCGACGAGAAGGCCTACGGACGCGCCGACGCGCTGCTCCGGGCCAGCCTCACCTATGCTCCCGGGGATTCGAAGTTGACCGATCTGCGATTCCGCGTTCAGTCCGAGCTGCAGCGCATCGCCAACGAGCGCCGCGTTGCGGAGATTGAGCAGCGTCTCGAGCCAAAGCTTGCCTCTCTCAACGCGCTTCCCGACTTTCTCGAAATTCGCGACGACTTGATCGTGCTCGGCGACCAGAGCCCGGAATCTTCGCTCTTATCCGCGATCCAGGGAAAGCTCAGAAAGCTGTTCAACGATCAGATGAGAAACACCACCGCGCGGCGAAACTGGCTGGAGGGCGAGCAGGTCCTGGTGGAATTTTCGAATCTGTTCGACATTCCTTATCTGGTCAAGCAGCGCCAGCTTCTTTCCAAGATCGAACAGCAGGCCGGTTACGACCTCCGAATGACACCTGAACGCCAGGCGGCGGTCGACGAACGCGCCCGAACCCTCTCCCGGCTTCTTGCGGAACCGGAGTTTTCCAGCGCCTGGGAGACCCGGCTCAAAGTGCCCTACAAGGAGCTCATCGCACTGCTGCCGCCGGGCGATCCGACGTTCGAGCAGGTGCGTAACCAGACCGCGCGGTTGTATCTGCAGAACGCAAAAACCGCGCTCGAGTCGGAACGCTTTGTCGAGGCGCTCGCGTTTGTCGAACGCGGCCGCGGCTTCTATCCCGAGCTTTCGAATTTCAATGATTTCGAGCAGGCCATCGTCAGCGCCCAGCGGGACTGGCGAGAACGAAGAGAAGCCGAGCAGCGGCTGGCGCGTATCGACGCGCTGAAGAACGATTTCACGGCCGCCGCGGAACGCAACGACGTCCAGGACGCCATCGCCAAGCTCGCCGGGATCCGGGCCGAGGGCGTGCCTGACGACGATCCCTTTCTGGCCCGCGAAGCGCCCATGGAGCTGGCAAACACCTATCTCAGGCTGGCCCAGGGCCGGGTCGAGGGTGAACGGCCGGACTACGAGCAGGCCCTGGCGCTCGCCAGCCAGGGTCTCGACCTGGCGCCGGATTTTGAAGAGCTGAAGCTCGCCGTCGCCAGCTACGAGCTCGAGGTGAAGAAACGGAGGCTCGAAATCGCGCTGCGCAAGCTGTTCGACGGCACCGGCGAGATCGATGTGGCGGTGGCCAAGCGCGACCTTCAAAAGCTCGAGTCCGACTTTCCGGATCGTTATCCGAGGCTTGAGCAGGAGTTTGCCGAAACCCGCGGCAATCGAATGCGCGAGCTGGCGAACTCGAAGGACATGCGAATCACCTCGCTGCATCAGCGTATGGACGAATATCGGGATTTGTTTCCCGACCGGGCGCAGACGCTGCACGATGCCCTGGCTACCATTGTTGAAAAACGGATCAGGGCGGCGCGGCTACAGAGCGCACGGGACCTCGAGATTCTCTCCGGCCCGCTGTCGGAGTTTCGCGCCTTCTCTCCGTCGGGCTACGCGTCATTGAGCAAGGACCTGGGCACCCGGCTCGCCGCGCGGATCCGTTCGCTGGAAAAAAGCGACAAGCTTGCCGCCGCCAGTCTTCTGGAATCCTCCATAAGGCATTTCGGGGAAGCGTCATTCAGCGGAATCGAAATTCAGCTCCCGATGAAAGAGATCTCCGAGGGCATGAAGCTGATTGCCTCGGGCCGGCTCAACGCCGCCCGGAACAGCCTGGCGGCGGCACGGAAGAGGGACCCGAACCATGCCGACCTGCCCGCCTTCGAACGGGCCCTGAATTCCAGCATGAGCAGGGCGACAACCGAGTACCAGAATTACGCCAAGGCCGCGAGCGCTTCGAGGTCCACCCGCGATCAGGCGAAGTTCGACGGCATTTACGCCTCGATTCAGCAAATCTGGAAGGACAATCCGGAGTTTCGGCGTATCCAGGTTGCGCCGCCGCGCCGCGGGGAGTGCAGCCCGAGCCTCGCCGGGTACGGCCGCAGGCGAGGCGGCGAGTGCTGGGATCTGACGGGCCGCGCCAAGGGTCCGCTGATGGTAGTGGTTCCCGCGGGAGGCGCCATCGGCGCGCCGTTCGCGATCAGCAAATACGAGATCAGCGGCAACGATTTCAACGACTACTGCAAGGCCACCGGCCAGTGCAGAAGTCTCCCGAGAACAAAGGCCAAGCTGCCGTTGACCAGCGTCTCGGCCAATGAGGCCGAGGCCTTCGCCCGCTGGTTGTCCCAGGAGGCAAGCAAAACGGAGAAGCGAAACGTCGTCTATCGCCTGCCCACCGAGGAGGAGTGGGAGCACGCGGCGAAGGCGGCCGGCAGCCAGCCGGCGAAAAAATACAACTGCCGGGTGACCGCGGGCGGCAGCGTGATTTCCGGCCACGCCCTGGTCGATGCCGCTTCCGGGGCGCAGAACGGCTGGGGACTCGCGAACTACGTGGGCAACGCGCAGGAGTGGGTGCGGGCGGCCGGCGGGCTGAAGGCCCGCGGCGGCACCTTCGAAGATCCCCTCAGCCGCTGCGACGCCTCCATTTCCCGCAGGCATAACGGGCAGCCGGACGGGGTGACGGGCTTTCGTCTCGTGCGTGAGCTGAACTGACCATCGGCAGCGCCGGACGGGGCTTTTTGCACGAATTCGAGCCGGCAGGAATCGAGCCTGAACGTTGTCGCATTACTGCAACATCCAGGTGGAGGTATGGGCGATCGTGGGCGAAAATAATAAAAATGAGCGTTTTCGCTAATTCTCACGGGCTGAAGATATCGTAGACGCGGTATCAGTATCGAAATGTCGTCGAATATCGTCATGAACAAGTCCCAGCTGAGAAAGCTGGCGCGAGAGTACGCCCTCGGCAATCTCGAGGAAGGCGAATATCTTCATCGCCGTCGCGCTCTTGTTGACGACATCGCCAGCGGAAAGGTGGCAATTGTTCGGGAGGTGCCGCCCCCGCCCCAGCAGCCCTATTCCGAAGACCCCACCACCAAGGTCAGCATCGGCGGCCGGAGCGGCGCCCAGAGGATCTCCCCTGCCGCGTTCCTGATCGCCATCGTCGTTGTTGCCGGTATCATCTGGATGCTGATTCCCAGCGGCGAGCAGCAGGGCACCGACAGTGCGCAGACCACGCCTGCGCCGCCCGTTTCCCGAGCCCGCGCGCTCATTAACGAGTTCGTGGGTGAAAAGGATTTCAGCGCGTTCAGCATCGCCAGCTTCAAGGAGAGCTGGAGCCACCTCACCTACGCTGAAAAACGAGAGGCCTACTCGGCACACTGGTTCAATGATCTGATCAATCTGATCAGCGACGAGATCAAGGCGCAGAATGCCCTTGCGGGCTCGGAGGATCCGGCCGATGCCGCTGAGACGGGCCGGCGGCTCTCAGAGTTCGCGGCTTTTCTCGGAATCTCGGAATACGTGATCCAGTTCAAGGGCGTTCCCCCCCGGCCCGCCGCCGCGGTGGCCGCAAGCGATCCCGACGCCGGCGTGTCGCCGCCGGTGATTGACGTTGCTCCCCAGGATCCGGCGCCGATGCAAAACCACGCGACCCAGGGATCCTCGACCGCTGATCCCGTTGAGGCGGTCATTCCCCAGACCCCGGCTTTCGACGAGGCGCAGGCCTCGGGCCAGGAAACCCAGGCCCCGATGGCAGATAGGCAATGGCTCGACGCACAGCCGACGCGCGCATTCACGCTCCAGCTTTTCGCCGTGAATCAGCTGGACGAGATTCAGAACCTCATCTCGGCCAACCCTGAGGTGGAAATGCAGTTGCTGGTGAGTGCTTTGGGCGAGCCTCGTTACCGGGTCGTTTACGGCGCTTTTGAATCCGAGGATGAGGCGCGGGGTGCGTACGCCGAGCTGCCGGAGAACATCCGCCTGGCGCAGCCGGTTCCTTTGGTGAAGTCCATAGGCGGCCTGCGCGAAGAAATTGGCAAGGCCGGGCCGGTCGACGGCGTCAAGGCGAGCAAATACACGCTTCAGGTATTCGCCACCGACAGCGCCGACAGCGCCCGCCGATTACAGGCCGATTATCCGACCCTCAAGCTTAGCCTGCTGGAAACCACGAATCCTTATACTCGTTACCGGGTCCTCTACGGCACCTTCGACTCGGAGGTGATGGCCAAGCAGGCCGCCGGCGGACTTCCGCCGGAGCTGCTCGAGGACGTGGGCAATCCCTTGATCAAGACGGTGAGCGAGCTTCACGCGGTGAAGCGCTGACGCGTGATGCGTG
>JBFIYQ010000161.1:0-6525 GCA_041605275.1 Gammaproteobacteria bacterium | reverse complement strand
GTCGATTCCGATCCGGTGAGGAGCAATGAATTTCGCGCCCGAATACTGCGAAAGCACGAGAAGCGCCTCTATTTTCAGTTATTTAGACGAGATTAGCGATTGACTCCCCAAGATGAGATTATTGGAAGCGTCCGAGCAGGAGCTCACCAGCGTCGAATGAGACTGCGAAACCAACGATCGATTCCAATCAATCAACCATCGTTTCGCTTCGCTGTGGGCCGGCCCGGTAGTTATTAGCGCTCCTTTGAGCGCTTTGTCGCAGTAATCACGACGCGGTAAAGGTCGCGCTGGCCTCGGGCAGTGGGAGCTGCCGCCTCTTTGTGTGCGCTGCGCGTATAAATACAAAAATGATTGTCGAATGTTTCTCTCCACGGAATTGAAACAATCCACTTCGACCAGAGCATGAGGGTATAACCATGGCTGCAAAGGGCACCTTGAGTTTCTCAGAAGGCGTTCAGGAGATGGTAAAAACCGCCCTAACGCACATGAAGCTTCCCGAAGGCGTGCCGGAGTCGGTTGTCGCGGGACACTCGGTGCTGCAGGTACGCTTTCCGGTAAAGCTGGATAACGGCCACTACGAGGTGTTCACCGGCTGGCGAGCGGTGCACAGCGATCATCGCCTGCCGGTCAAAGGCGGTATCAGATTCGCCTCTTTTGTAGATCAGGACGAGGTGGAGGCGCTTGCGGCATTGATGACCTTCAAGTGCGCCATCGTCGACGTTCCATTCGGCGGATCGAAGGGCGGGCTGATCATCGATCCCAGAAAATTTTCGGTGCACGAGCTCGAGCGAGTAACGCGGCGCTTTGCGGTGGAACTGGTCGAGCGCGGCTATATTGGGCCCGGAATAAACGTGCCGGCACCGGACATGGGCACCGGCGAGCGGGAAATGGCCTGGATCGCCGACGTTTATCGCGGACTTTATCCTACGGAAATCGATCACCTCGGCTGTGTTACCGGCAAGCCGGTAACCAGCGGCGGTATCCGCGGCAGGACCGAAGCTACCGGGCGTGGCGTCCAGTATGTGATCCGCGAATTCTTCCGCCATCCGGAGGATGTTAAGAAGGCAGGCTTTAAAGGCGGGCTTGCGGGCAAGAAGATCGTCGTGCAGGGACTCGGCAATGTGGGCTATCACGCCGCCAAGTTCCTCTCCGAGGAAGACGACGCTCTCATCGTGGCGGTAATCGAACGCGACGGCGTGGTAACGAACCCCAAGGGCATCGACATCGAAAAGTGCCGTGAGTGGATATCCAAGAAGGGCGGGTTGAAAGGATTCAGCGGCGGCAAGCATTCACCCAATGGCGCAAAAGCCCTGGAGATGGCCTGCGACATCCTCATTCCGGCGGCGCTGGAGAAACAGATCACCGAGGCTAACGCGGATCGCATCAAGGCAAAGCTTGTTGTCGAGGCGGCTAACGGTCCGGTTTCTTTCGAAGGGGACAAGATCCTTTTCAAGCGTGGTGTCACGGTACTGCCAGACTGTTATGTCAACGCCGGTGGCGTGGTCGTGTCTTACTTCGAATGGATCAAGAACCTCTCGCATATTCGATTTGGACGCATGGATCGCCGTCTGGACGAAATGCGCGGCGAACGTATCGTACACGCGTTGGAACAAGTGACCGGCAATCCCGTGCCGGACAGCGTCAAGCAGGAACTGGTGGCTGGAGCCGACGAGCTGGCTCTGGTCCGCTCAGGTCTTGACGACACCATGCGCAACGCTTACCGGGAAATGCGCGAAGTGCTCAAAGTAAAGAAAAAAATCAAAGACTATCGAACCGCCGCTTACGTCGTGGCGGTTCAGAAAATTGCCCACAGCAAGATGGAGATGGGCCTATGATTTCGATAGCAAAGTCACTCAGAGTACGACGCCTGCGCGACATGAAAGTCGGGAATTGTCGCGCTAATGCCCGGCCTAACGCGTGGAACCACGCGATACCGGCGATATTGACGGTATTCCTTGCGCTTGGCGTCTGGCCGGTGGGTGCCCAAACCAACCAGGAAAACACGGCTCCCGACACCATCGAGCAGAGACTGCTGGCTTGCGCCATGTGTCACGGTGAACAGGGCGAGGGCCTAAGGGGTAACGAATACTACCCACGCCTGGCGGGCAAGCCGGCAGGTTACCTGTTCAACCAGCTGCACAGCTTCAGGGAGACCCATCGTAAGCACGAAATGATGTCGTACATGGTGCGGTTTCTTTCCGACGACTATCTGCGCGAAATGGCCGAGTATTACTCCACCCTGCGGCCGCCCTACCCTCCGCCGACCAGCGCTGCGGAAAACCTCCTCTCGCGCGGGAAAGCGCTGGTCACCGAAGGCGATCCGTCCCGCAAGATCCCCTCTTGCATTGCTTGTCACGGCAAAAAACTCACCGGGATGGAACCGGCTATCCCGGGCCTGGTGGGACTGAGGCTCAGGTACATATCCTCGCAGATGGGTGCCTGGCAGACAGGGCGGCGGAAAGCCCACTATCCAGACTGCATGGGCCAAATCGCGTCGCGCCTGAAAGCGGACGATATTTCAGCTATTTCGGCGTGGCTGGCGGCGCAGCCGGCATCTCCCGATACGCCGCCGTTACCAGCGAACTCACTCGAGCTGCCCATGGAGTGCGGCGGCGTGCAGTAGTGAAAAAAATTTTGGAGAAAGACAGATGAACCTTCCACTGCCGGTTGCATACATTGCTCTTTTTTTGATCTTCATCTCGGGTTTTGCTGCCCGTGATGCCGTAAGTGCAGGCCCCAAGCCAAAGCCTGGTCAGAGCGAGTTTGAGGCGCTTGGCGAGTACCTGACGGCCATGGGCGACTGCATCGCATGTCATACCGTCCGGGGTGGCAAACCATTCGCCGGCGGGCTGGAACTGCCGACACCCTTCGGGAAGCTTTACGCGCCCAATATCACCCCCGACTTCGAAACCGGGATTGGCGGCTGGACATCGGAAGAGTTCTGGCGCGCCATGCACGAGGGACGAAGGAGAGACGGATCGTTTCTGTACCCGGCATTTCCATTTAACAACTACACCAAGGTGAGCCGCCGGGACGTAAATGCGATCTACGCCTACCTTCTGTCGCAGGAACCGGTGAACAATCCAAATCGGGAAAACGAAATGCGCTTTCCCTTCAATCAGCGTGAGCTTCTGGTTGGCTGGCGAACGCTCTATTTTAAAGCAGGGGTTTTCGAACCGAATTTAAAAGAATCAGAGGATTGGAACCGGGGCGCTTATCTGGTCGAAGGACTCGGTCATTGCAATGCCTGTCACGCCAACCGCAACATGCTCGGCGCGGTGCAAGAGGACGACGTCAGCGGGGGACTGATCCCGGTGCAGAACTGGTTTGCGCCCTCATTGGATTCGCACACCGAAACCGGTCTTGGAGGGTGGGAGCTGGACGAAATCGTGGAGCTCCTCAAGACCGGCGTGTCGGAGCGGGCCGCCGTATTCGGTCCCATGACTCCGGTGGTCGCCCACAGTCTGCAGTACGCCACGGACAGCGACCTCCGGGCGATGGCCGTTTACCTCAAAACCCAGGCGGAAAGGGCGCCGCCTCCCGGCCCGACGCAGATGAAACCCGGTGTTGCGCGAATCGCACAGCTGATGTCCAAGGGCAAGGAAATCTACGACAAGATGTGTATTGACTGCCACAAGGCAAACGGTAAAGGCGCGCCCCGCGCCTATCCGCATCTTGCGGGTAACCGGTCGATACTGATGGAGTTTCCGATCAACCCAATCCGCATGACTTTGGTCGGTGGGTTTCCCCCGAGCACCCAGGGTAATCCTCGCCCCTACGGTATGCCGCCCTTCGGCCACGTGCTGAACGACGAGGAGGTTGCATCGGTGGTGACCTATATCCGCCGCTCATGGGGCAACAAAGCGCACCCGGTTTCGCCGGCTGAGGTGAACAACGCACGGGGGGTTCCGATCGACTGAAACACGAGCCGCAGGCGGCGAATCCCGATGGCCCCGGACGGGCGGACCCGCATCCGAAAATTATTCGTGTATGTATACCCGCGTTCCAACTCTGACGCGGTTGAAGAGCTCGATGATCTGCTCGTTGCGCATGCGGATGCAGCCCCGGGATCCCGGGGCGCCAACACCGACGTCCGCCGGGCAGCCGTGGATGTAGATATAGCGCTCGCGGCTGTCCACGTTGCCGTTCAGGTTCCTCCCGGTCTCGGTGCCGCTGAGCCAAAGGATCCGGGTCAGGATCCAGTCGCGGCCAGGATGTTTTTCGCGAAGCTCAGGGGTGTAAAGCTCGCCGGTGGGCCTGCGCCCGACGAATACCGTGTTCATGGGCGCCCCTTCGCCAATCTTCTCGCATACCACGTGCCAGCCCCGCGGCGTGCGCTCGCTGTCCATGACCTCGCCCGCGCCCCGGAGTCCGGTGGACACCGGCGCGTCCAGCAGCGTGCGCTCGCCCGCCCTGAGCTTCAGGCGCTGCTTCGAGATGTCGATGTCGATGACTTGATCCAATGGTCTCAACGCTTGCGCGGTAATTCTTGCCCGGACCCTCGGGAAAGATTAGCGGAATTCGGGGCGCGCGCCGGGCTCAGGAGTCGGGATCACGCGACAGTTGAACGTGAATCAGGCCATCGTAGTTGCCGTCCGGCTCCACTTGGTAGCCGCTCAATCCCCGGCGCGACGCAAACACCTGGTCTTCGTACCACAGCGGGACGTACGGGAGCTCTCTCAACACCAGCGACTGCAGCTCCCGATAATAGTGCGCCTGATCGTCAAGCTGCCGCTCGCTCTCGGCGCGCTCGATAAGCTGGTCCGCAACCGCGTCGATGAAGTGTCCGCGATTGGCGCCGGCGGGCGGTATGGATGCGCTGTGAAACACGTAGCGGAAGATGTCGGGCATTTTGATGCCCACCCAGGCGAGGCTGTACATCTGAAAGTTGCCCGCCTTGATATCGCCGTAGAACGTTCCCCAGTCGTAAGTGCGCAGCTCGACATCAATGCCGACCTTTGCGAGCTGATCCTGGATGATGGTGGCGAGACGCACGCGGAAGGGATCGCTGGAGGTCTTGTAGACGATCCTCGGCTTCTTGCTCTCGCTATAGCCTGCCATCTTGAGCAACAGCCGGGCGCGCTCGGGATCGTGCTCGATGAGCGGAAGATCCGGGTGGCCCGCCCAGTGATTCGGCGTCAGTATCGCGCTCGCCGGCCGCGCGCTCCCGCCCAGCACGTAGCGGATGATGGCATCGCGATCTATCGCGTGGGCAACGGCGCGGCGAACATCGACGTTGCTAACCACCGGATCCTCCATATTGAAGCCGAGATAGGCGAAGGTGGTGCCCTTGGCCTTCAGCACATTCACTTCGTCGCGGCGTTCGAGCCAGCCGACGATTTCGTGCGGCAGATCCCCTTGAATCATGTCCAGCTCGCCCCGCACAAGCTTCAGCACGCGCACGTTGGGCTTGGGCACGCGCACGAATTCCACCAAAAGTCCGTCGCTTTTGCGCCGGATCACCAGGCGATCCTCCTGCGGCCAGCGGACGAATTCGAACGGTCCGCTGCCCATGGGCTCGCGGTTGAACGGCCGGCCCGCAATGATTCCGGCGTTGGGCAGGATCCCCACCACCAGGCGGCCGGGAAACAGCGGATCGGGCCTGGACAGAATGAAATCTACCGTATCCGGATCCGGCACCTCGATGCGGTCGACCATGTCCAGGGTGGCACGGTGGGGCGAGGCGTTGTCGGCGTCGAGGATAAAGTCGTAGGTGGCCTTGACGTCGTAGGCGGTCAGCGCGGCGCCGTTGTGAAACGGAGCGCGATCGGAGCTTAAGAAAAATCGATAGCGCTTCGGATCGATCACGATCCAGCTGGCCAGCGCCGGCATCGCCTGAAACTGTGCGTTGAAGTCCACCAGCGGCCGGTAAAGCAGCCGGTTGATGCGGCTGGAGGCGGCGTCGGTAGCGAAACGCGGGTCCAGGGTCACCGGGTTCGAGGCGAGCCCGAATCTGATCACCGGCTCCTTGGCGCTGCCGGGTCCGGCGCCTGACGCGGCGGCCACAAGCAGCAGCGCGGCCAGCGCCCGTGTAATAAAGCTACGTCTCAACGCGGGAACTGTGGCGACGCGCACGTTCGTTCAGGCCACCTCGTGATGGGCCATGCCTTCGAGCGCGCGCACCATCGCGGAGTGATCCCAATCGCCGCCGCCGGCCGCAGCGCAGGCGTTGAACAGCTCCTGAGCGGTTGCGGTGTTGGGCAGGCTCAGGCCCAGCGCCCGCGCCCCCTGCAGCGCCAGATTCAGATCTTTCTGGTGAAGTGATATCCGAAAGCCGGGATCGAAAGTCCGCTTGATCATGCGCTCGCCATGAACCTCGAGGATTTTTGAAGCCGCGAAGCCGCCCATCAGCGCCTCGCGTACCCGCGCCGGATCGACGCCCGCTTTGGATGCGAACAGCAAGGCTTCCGATACCGCTTCGATGTTCAGCGCCACCACGATTTGATTCGCGACCTTGCAAGTCTGACCCGCGCCGTTCTCGCCCAACAGCGTGATGTTCTTTCCCATCAGCTCGAGCACCGGTTT
>JBFIYQ010000160.1:0-6540 GCA_041605275.1 Gammaproteobacteria bacterium | reverse complement strand
CTTCGAGCACTACAAAGACCTCGAATCCGGAAAATGGGTGAAGATCGAAGGCTGGACCGGGGTAAAAGACGCCAAAGACGAGATTCTCTCCAGCGTCGAGCGCTACAAGAACGCGCCGACGAAGCCGAATTTCTGATCGCTGCCGAGGACAGGTTCACCCTTCGCCGACGATAAAGTTTTCGCTCTGCAGCATTCAGCCCGAAGTCTACGGCCTTTTGTCTCCGGCGATTGCAAGGTTCTGCGGTGATAATGAAATAAGTCCGTAGTTCCAGATGCGCGAACACGACACCCATCCGGATTCCTACTTCGCCGCCACGGCGCACTCCTATCCTCCGTGTCCGACTCTGGAGGGCGAGAGGGAAGTCGACGTCTGCGTTGTCGGCGGCGGCTTTACCGGCGTCTCCGCGGCGCTGTCCCTTGCTGAGCGCGGTTACCGGGTGGCGCTGCTGGAAGCGAACCGGATCGGTTTTGGCGCCTCGGGACGCAACGGCGGGCAGATTGGTTCCGGTCTCCGCAAAGGCATCCGCGAAACCGAGCGCCTTGTTGGCCGCGACAATGCCCGGGCACTGTGGGACATGTGCGAGGAGGCCAAGACCATCATCGCCGAGCGCATCCAGCGCTTCGACATTGCCTGCGACTACAAACCGGGCAATCTGCTCGCGTCGACTCGCGAGCGTTTCCTGCCCGGGCTAGCTGCGGAAGCGGAGCACCTCGACAAGCACTACGGATATTCCGGATATCGGATGCTCGACAGGCAGCAGATCCGCGAGGTGGTTGCGTCCGACGCGTATTGCGGCGGCCGCATGGACACCGGTGGCGGCCATATGCATCCACTCAATTATTTACTGGGTGTCGCCGCCGCCGCGCGCTCCCTGGGCGTGGACATGTTCGAGAACAGCCAGGTGGTGGAAATCCGCTGGTCGGATCCCT
This sequence comes from Gammaproteobacteria bacterium, assembly GCA_041605275.1. GTDB lineage: Bacteria > Pseudomonadota > Gammaproteobacteria > HK1 > HK1 > CAMYJH01. The sequence continues at coordinate 5,610 of JBFIYQ010000160.1, read as the reverse complement.
GCATCGCGCGTACCGCCGGCGGTCAGATCCGGTCCCGCTACGTGCTCTTATGTGGTAACGCCTATCTGGGCAAACTGGTTCCGGGCATCGGCGGCAAGATCATGCCCATAGTCAATCACGTGCTGGCAACCGCACCGCTCGGCGAGGCAAAGGCGAAGGCGCTGATCAGCAACGACTGCTGTGTCCACTCCACCAAGTTTGTGGTGGATTATTTCCGTCTGTCCGCCGACCGGCGCCTGCTCTTCGGCGGCGGCGAGACCTACACCGATCGCGAGATTCCCGACATCAGGAACTTCGTGCGCCGCTATATGCTCGCCGTATTTCCCCAGCTGGCTAAAGTCGCCATCGATTACGCCTGGAGCGGGCGGCTCGCCATCACCATGAACCGCCTGCCGCACTTCGGGCGCATCGGGCGTAACGGGTTTTACGTCCAGGGTTTCTCCGGTCACGGCGTCGCCCTGACCCAGCTTGCGGGCCGTTTGATGGCGGAGGCGGTGGCCGGCGACGCGGAACGGTTTGACCTGTTCGCGAAGCTCAAGCACCAGACGTTTCCCGGCGGCACGCTGCTCAGAAAGCCGCTGCTGGTTCTGGGGATGTTTTATTACTCTATGCGCGATCGATTCTAGCGCCGGGGATTCGGTCGCGCCGGTTCAGCGCGCGGCGAGAACCTCGATGCCGATCTCCGAGAGCAGCGCCGCGGTCTCGTAGAGCGGCAGCCCCATGACGCCCGAGTAGCTGCCTTCGAGCGAAGAGACGAACACCGACGCACGACCCTGAATGGCGTAGGCGCCGGCCTTGTCCAGCGGCTCGGGGCTTGCGCAGTACGCGCGCCGTTCGGCGTCGCTTAGGGCGCGGAAGGTAACCCGGCTTATGTTGATGCGCGTGCGCGGCGTCCCGTTGCTGAGACAAACCGCGCTCAACACCTCGTGGGTGCGACCCGAGAGCTTCGCCAGCATGTCGCTGGCGTCGCTTGCATCGGCGGGCTTGCCCAGGATTTCTCCGTCGATGACCACCACCGTGTCCGCGCCAAGCACCGGCGCTCGCTCGCTTTCACCCAGCGATGTCCAGCCGGCCATCGCTTTCTCCTCGGCCAGCCTGTTGACGTAATCCCGAGGTGACTCGTCTTTCCTCCGGGACTCATCGACGTTCACCTGGAGCGGACGAAACATCACCCCGATCTGCCGGAGCAATTCGCGCCGGCGGGGGGATTGGGAGGCCAGATAGATGAAAGGTTGTGTGCTCAAATTAAATCGCGGGGGAGTCGCTCAGGCATCACGGATAGTGACATGTAACTTGTGACAGGTAACAAGTAAGAGCCGATTCCTCTCACGTCACTTGTCACTTGTCACTTGTCACCTGTCACTAATCATTCTCTGTGATAAGGATGACCGTTCAGAATCGACCACGCCCGATAAAGCTGCTCGGCCACGACGATACGCGCGAGCCCGTGGGGAAGAGTGAGGTTGGACAGGGACCAGCGGAGTTGCGCGCGCTCGAGACACGCGGGTGAAAGTCCCTCCGCGCCTCCGACGAGAAGCGCCACGTTCTGATAATCGGTGCGCCAGTCGTCGAGCCGATCGGCGAGCTGCCTCGTAGACCAGAGCTCACCCGCGCTATCCAGCGCGATAACCAGGGCGCCCTCGGGGATCGCCTGGATCAGGCGTTCGCCTTCCTTGTCTACCGCCCGCTTGAGGTCCGCCGCTTTTCCGCGATGGCGGGTCGGCACCTCGACGAGGGCAAGGGCGCATTCGCGCGGCATGCGCCGGGCATAGGTTTCAAAACCCTGGTTGACCCACGCCGGCTGGCGGGCGCCGACGCAAAGCAGGTGAAGGCGCATTCACTGCAGTGCGCGACGCGCTGCGCCTTGCGCCGGCTGTTCCCGGTTCCAGAGTTTTTCCAGCTGATAGAACTCCCGGGTGTCGGGGAGCATGACGTGCACCACGACGTCGCACAAATCCACCAGCACCCATTCGCCCTGACGGAGTCCCTCGACGCCCATGGGCGCCTGACTCTTCTTCTTCGATTGCTCTATGACGTTTTCGGCGATGGACCGCACGTGCCTGTCGGAACGGCCGGAGGCGATGATCATGAAATCCGTTACATCGGTGAGTTTACGCACGTCGAGAACCGTGACGTCGATGGCTTTGAGATCCGCCAGCCATTTCTCCACGCGCTGGCGCAGTTTTTCAGCTGTCATGCGTGATACTGCTCTCCTTTTATTAGAATTTCGTTGACCCGGTCGGGGACAAGATATCGAATTGAGCGACCCGCAGCGAGCAGGGTTCGAATCCGCGTAGCGGAGATCTCGAGCGCCGGGATCTCGCAAAAGATAACGTGGCCGGCTTCCCGTTGGCGCAGCTTCTCTGGATCATCCACGCCTTTAGATTCCACCAGCCGTGCCACGGGGCCCGATTCGGGGTGCTCCGCGCCCGGGCGCTGCGCCACCGCAATGTGGGCAAGCTCCGGAAGCGCTTCCCACTGGTGCCACTCGTCGAGGCGTCGAAACGCATCCATGCCGACGATGAGACAAAGCGGCGTAGCCCCGATCTCCTTGCGAAGAGAACGCAGCGTATCGACTGTATAAGAGGTGCCTTTTCTCTTCAGCTCGCGCTCGTCTATCTCCAATCCGTCCTCGCCTTCGATGGCCGCTTCGAGCATTCGGAGGCGATCCGGCGCGGCGGCGTCGGGCGCATTTCGAAGCGGTGGCACCGAAGCGGGGATGAGTCTGACCCTGGAGAGACCGAGCGCTTCCCGCATCTCGATGGCAAGTCTCAAGTGACCGTTGTGAACGGGATCGAAGGTGCCTCCGAGAATGCCGATGGGATTCACGCGTGAGCGGGGGAAATGATGGGACGCGGAATTCGAAGGCCAAAGTAGAAGTTTTGATCTGGCTGAGTCAACTGGATCGTTACGGGTATCTGAGAAATAAGTATGACACCTATCTTAAGGTTGTATTGCTTGATTTTTCGCTATTAGCCGCCTCTAATTTGAAGATCGCAAATCACTTTCTGATTTGTCCCTCTCCCAGCACCACGAACTTCTGCGAGGTCAGCCCCTCCAGGCCGACCGGACCTCGAGCGTGCAGCTTGTCGGTGCTGATGCCAATCTCGGCGCCGAGACCGTATTCGAAGCCGTCGGCAAAGCAGGTTGGAGCGTTGACCATAACCGAGCTCGAATCGACTTCGCGCAGAAACCGTCGCGCGCGGCTCAAGTCTTCGGTGATGATGGCGTCTGTGTGTCCGGATCCGTAGTCGCGGATATGGTCCATGGCCTGATCCATGTCCGCCACCACCCGCACCGATAGAACCGGCGCGAGATATTCAGTGCGCCAGTCTTCTTCGGTCGCCGGAACGCCACGCCGCATAAGCTTGAGACTTTCTTCGCAGCAGCGAAGCTCGACTCCCGCCTGAACAAGCTTCTTTTCCAGAACCGGCAGCACCTCCGCCGCAACCGGCCGGGCCACCAGCAGCGTCTCCATGGCGCCGCAGATCCCGTAGCGGTAGGTCTTGGCATTGAAAGCAATGTCTACGGCTTTTCCCAGATCGGCGCGGTCGTCGATGTATACGTGGCAGATACCGTCCAGGTGTTTGATCACCGGAACGGTCGCTTCCTTGCTGATTCGCTCAATCAGGCCCTTGCCGCCTCGCGGCACAATGATATCCACTTGCTCGTTCATGCTGATGAGCGCGCCCACCGCCGCGCGATCGGTGGTCTCCACCACCTGCACCGCATCCTCCGGCATACCGGCCCGTTTGAGACCTGAGTGAATGCACTCGGCGATGGCGCGGTTGGAGTGGATGGCCTCTGAACCGCCGCGCAGTATGCTCGCGTTGCCCGCCTTCAGACAAAGGCCGGCCGCGTCCGCGGTCACGTTGGGCCGGGACTCGTAGATGATGCCGATGACACCGAGCGGCACCCGCATGCGTCCGACCTGAAGTCCCGACGGACGGTAGTTGAGATGGGTAATCTCTCCTACGGGATCGGGTAGCGAGGCGATTTGGCGAAGACCGTCCGCCATGGACTGAATACGCGCGTCGGTGAGCTCCAGCCGATCCAGCAGCGCGGAGGCGAGCTTGTTTGATTTGGCGGACTCGAGGTCCTGCTGATTGGCTTGCTTGAGCGACCGCCGGCCGTCTTCGATGGCCGAGGCGATGGCCAGCAGCGCGGCGTTTTTTTCCGCCGTACCCGCTCCCGCGAGGACCTTGGACGCCGCGCGGGCGCGCCGCCCGAGCGCGTGAATATAAGCGTGGACGTCGGTCGAATCGAGAGCGCCGGATACGTCTTTTGCCGTGGTAGCGATTGCGCCGTGTCTCCTTTTGCTTCGGGATTTCAGCTCGCCGCGCAGTCGACGAGGTTTTAATGGATTATACGTGAGTCGCCGGCACGAGTCCGACGCCGCAGACGGCCAGCGCGAGCTCCACCAGGGCGTCCCAGGCTTCGCCGCGATAGCGCTTTACCCCCAGATCGGCGCGCTGCCCGGTGCCCTTGGCGAGTCTATCGATGGCGCCGGCGCGCAGGATGAAGTCGCGCCAGCTTTGCGGCCCATGTCGATCTAGGGCGCGCTCCAGGGCGGACTGGTGTCTTCGCCATACGGCAAACTTGCCCATGGAAAGGACGCGGTCCAGGGGCTCGCCGGCGTCTACGCGCATGGCAATGTCGTGGGCGCTGCGCAGCATCCAGGCGAGCGGACCCAGCACCTGCAGCGGATCCAGGCCCTCGTCCTTGAGCGCCGTGGTGATACGCACCGCCCGCGTCGCGTTTCCTTCCAGCAAGCAGTCCACCAGATCGAAGGCGCCGAATCGGGCGCTGTCCGTGGTGCTCGCCAGCACGTCCTCCACGTCCACGGGTCGATCGCCATAGAGCAGCTTGAGCTTGTCGAGCTCCTGGGCGCAGGCCAGCAGGTTGCCTTCGCTGCGCTCGGCAATCAGCCGGGCGGCTTCCGCGGAGAGCGCGAGACCAGCCCCTTTTGCCCGGCGCGCGACCCATCCGGGCAGGCGCTTGGCGTCCACGGGCCACACCTGAATGATGGCGCCCGCGGTATCCACCGCCTTGGCCCAGCCGGAGTTGAAGCTCCGCTTGTCCATTCGCGGCGCGCTGATGAGCAGCAGGTGATCCGGGTTGGGTTGCGCTACCGCGTTCTTGATCGCTTCCGCTCCCTTCTTGTCGGGCTTCGGGCCGGAAAGGCGAAGATCGATCACGCGCCGTTCCGCAAACAGCGACAGGTTTGAGCCGATCTCTTTCAGCGCGCTCCAATCAAAGCGCGCATCGGCGTTGAGCACCACGCGCTCGGCAAAACCTTCCGCCCGCGCCGCCGCGCGCAGATCATCCAGACACTCCTGAACCTGCAGCGGCTCGTCGCCGCTGACCAGGTAGACGGGGGCGAGACCGCGCTCGAGGCTCGCTTTGAGTTGGTCGGCTCTCAGGCGCACAGCCCGCCTCTCACCCGCGCTGCCTGAGCGCCGCCTCGACTCTGCGCATGAGCTGGCGGGCAGCATCCCGGCGCATCTCGTCCCGCAGCAGCTCTTCTTCCCTGCCGGTTCCGATCACGGCTTCCGGATCGAATACGTAATCTCTCAACAGATTCACCGAGCCGTCCTCGATCACCGTTCG
>JBFIYQ010000159.1:0-6546 GCA_041605275.1 Gammaproteobacteria bacterium | reverse complement strand
CTTTCCCGCCGGGTGCGCGCATTCGTCGAGTTCCTGCAGTCGCGTTTTGGCGATGAGCCTTACTGGGATCGCTGTCTCAAATCGCCCGGGTAGGCGGTCCGGAGCCGGGTCAGAGGTTTTTTTCTTCCCGGCTGATGGTGCGGCGGAGATGGCGCGCGCCGAGCGGCACCAGGACCACCACCGGAACGATAGCGATGCCGGTAAGCACGTCCACGTCGAGGCTTAAGCCCGCGGACTGCAGCGCCTTGAGTCCGTAATTGACCAGGCCCACCAGGTAGTAACTCAACACCACCACCGAGAGCCCTTCCACGGTCTGCTGCAGCCGGATCTGCAGCTTCGCCCTGCGGTTCATGGAATGGAGTAAATCCCGGGATTGGCTTTCCATGGTGATGGACACCCGGGTGCGCAACAGATCGGAAACCCGGGCGGAACGGGTGGTCAGCTCGTCGATGCGGCGGTGTACCGACTCGCAGGTCTGCATGGCGGGCACCAGCCGGCGCTGCATGAACTCGCTGAAAGTCTGCAAACGCTCGTGGCGCGCTTCGCGTAGCTCGCGGATGCGCCGCTCGACGATGTCGTAGTAGGCGCGCGCGGCGCTGAAGCGGAAGCTGGTGGCGGTCGCCACCCCTTCAGTTTCTGCGGAAAGCTGGGTCAGCCGCTGCAGCATCTTTTGCTCGTCGACATCCTCCTTTCCACCGGTGAGCGTGTTGCTGAGCTGGGCCACCTCCTTGTCCAGACGGAAAAGCTCCGGGGTGTATTCCCTCGCCAGCGGAAGCGCCAGCAGCGCCATCATGCGATAGGTCTCCAGCTCCAGCAGCCTCTGCACCAGACGGCCTGCCTGGCGTGAGCCGAGCGCGGCGTCGTGGATCAGTATGCGGCTGAAGCCGTCGGCGTGGATCTGAAAATCCGTCAGCGCTATTGCCGCGTTGCCCACCACCTTGCTGCCGACCAGAGTGTCGGGCACGAACAATGCGCTGAGCTCTTCCACGGATCGCACCGGCCTGGTGGAGGGCTCCAGCGCCACGTGCACCGCGGTGAGCACCTCCCCCGGCAGATTCCCAAGCCAGTCTGTGGGCACGCGTTTGATCGGCGCGTCGTCGAAGGGCGCCTCGTACGGGGCGGCGTGAAGAAAGGTGTAGGTCGAAAACTCCGTATGGCGCTCCCAACGCAAGCGGAAAATTCCCAGGTCGTTGCTGAAGTGATTGGCGCCGGTCGCCGGCGGATTGACGCCGTTGCGCGCGCACAGGGCCTTGATATGTTCTCGTTCCTGTTCCGCGGTTTCGATTCCGGTCAGCAGGGCAAGGTAAGAAGCCCGCACCGGCGCGGTCAGGCGCTCGTAGGGCCTGGCGTGGACCTCGTTGTTGAGCAGCGTTCTCTGGGGATGGTCCGGAAGCGTCTGTGCGGCTTTGCTCTGTGGGTTATTCATCGTGGAGTTTTCGAATTCCTTTTCCAATCGTGACACACGGGGTCAGCGCTGACGTTTTTGCGTGACCCTTCTTCAGAGATTTAATCAGCCGGAGAAAGCGCAAACCTTCACCTGCCCAGACGCTGCCTGATCTTCTCGGCCGCGCTTCGCGTTCCGGAAAGGTGTGGATTGATGCTGAGGGCGTAATCGAAGGCGCGCAGCGCCTCTTCCAGATCACCCGCGTGCAGATAGATCAGTCCCAGGCCGGCGATGGCGAGAAAGTGTCGTGGCTCTCGCGCCAGCGTTTCCGCGATGCTCCTGGCCGCGTCGTCGAGCCGGCCGAGGCTGTAGAGAACCGACGCGCGCTTGTTCCAGGCCTCGGCGAAGCCCGGTTCCAGCCTGGTGACGGTGGTGAAGTTGCCTAACGCGAGGGCCAGCTGTCCCCGGGCCACGAAGCTCTGGCCCTGTCGCATGATGTCGCCAACCCCCGGGTTGTCATGCTGGATCCAAATCTTGGCGATGCGCCGGCCGATGCGGTCGCCTTCCGCCGGGTCGCTGGTGGCTTTGAGGGTCTCGAACAGATCCGGGAGTCTCGGGTCGTTCTGGTCGGCGCGGGCAAGCGGCGCCCAGGCGAAGCTCGTCAGGGCGGCGAGTGCCGCCGCAAGGAAAAGCGGCGCGAGGCCTTTGCTCGGATCCGGGGCGGCCGCGGGACTTGGCATGGAGCTAGTATGCTGTCACAGCCGTGCGAGGCCAAATGCCGGGGCGCGCGGGCGCGGCGGGTCGCTTTTAAGCCCGGGTCATCGCTGCCAAACCCGCTCCGTTTTCGAACAGATGAGGGCGCAGTGGACTACGTCTACCGCCGAGAGCTCCTGGAGCCCGGTCGTCTCGCCGAGCTGCGCCGGCGCTCCGACGGGCGCGCCTGGGCGCAGCTGTCCAGTCACTTCGGCGCCTTGCTGCTAAGCGGAGCGCTGCTCCACGCCCTTTGGGACAGCCTCTGGGCGGCGCCGGTGTTCGTGATTCACGGCGTGCTGCTCAATTACCTGTACGCCGCGCAGCACGAGCTGATGCACGGCACCGCCTTCGCCACCCGGGGTCTGAACGAGTTTTTCTCGCGCGTCACCGGCGTGCTGGTGATCTTTCCCCGCGACTATGACCGAGTGATGCACTTCACCCATCACAAGCACACCAACGTTCCCGGAAAGGACCCCGAGCTCATGGGCGCGGCGAAGTCCGAGGCGCCGAATACCCTGGCGCGCTTTCTTTGGAGCCTGTCCGCGATTTCCTACTGGTGGCGCCGCCTATCCACGCTGTTCAGAAATTTTTCCGGCAACGTGCGGGACGAGTGCTATATGAGCGAGCGCGATCAGTCGCTGATTGTGCGCGAAGCCCGGCTGCACGTGGGCGTGTACGCGCTGGCCGCAGTGGTTTCAGTGCTTTCGGGCTCATGGGCGGTGACGCACTACTGGCTGATTCCGCTGCTGCTCACCAAGCCTCTTCATCACATTCAGAATATCGTCGAGCACACCGGGATGCCGCTTCATGACGACGTCACCGCGAATACCCGCACCATTCGGGTCAACCCGTTGTTGTGCTGGATGTGCTGGAACATGCAGCACCACTGGGCGCACCACCTGTTCGCGGCGGTGCCTTTCTATAATCTGCCGGCGCTGGACCGCGAGCTCTCCGGTGTTGAACGCAGTGTTTCCCTTGGTTACTTCGCCGCCGCCCGGGACGTCATCCGCCGATCCCGCGATTCCGCTCCGATCGGCGATCAGGTTACAGCTGGGCAAAGAACTGGACGATAAGCAGCAGCGCGAGCACCAGCAGCACCCGTCGCACGATGTTCCGGTAAAGATCGGTGGGAATACGGTGGCTGAGCATCATGCCGCCGAACAGCGCCGCCACCGACACGACGGCCAGAGGCGCTGTGGATAGAAGCAGGCCGCCGGTGAGCATTCCGGCGTGGGCAAACACCGCAATCTGGGTCAGCTTTCCGGCGAGAAAGCACAGGTTGAACACCTGCACCATGGCGGTCCGCTCTAAACCGAGCTCCAGGGTGTAAATGATCAGTATCGGCACCATCACGTTTGTGGTCCCGGCGGCGAGGCCCGCGACCAGTCCGAATATCACCATGGAAAGCGCCAGGTGCTCGCTCACCCAGGGCAGGCGAAATGCCTTGATCCGGCTGGCCGACAGATAAAGCAGTACCAGCGCGGCTAAAAGCAGCTTGAACGGCGCGGGATCGCTGACCACCAGAAAGCGGGTGCCCGCGATGCTGCCGAGCACGGCGAAAACCGCGAGCGGCCAGAAGCGGCCGATGCTCTGGCTCCAGCGGCCTCCCCTCAGGATGCTGACGATGTTCACCGAGGCCGTCGGCAGCAGCGTGAACAGGATGGCTGTTCTTACGTCCGTAAACAGCGCCAGCAGCGGAGTGGCGACAAGCGGAAAACCGAGCCCCTGGGTGCCGTGGATAAAGCCCGCCAGAAGCATGATGGCTGCGTACGCGGCCAGGGTGATATAGCTTAAGTCTTCCAATCGGCTGATACGTCAGGTTGGTGCGACCGCGGCAGTCGCTCGTCCAGCGCCGCGTGGTCGCGAAGCAGGCAGGCGTAGCCCATACTTTCCCAAAGACACCGAGTCGCCGCCCCGAAGGGGAGGTATGTTAAAGTTTTGCCTTATCAATTCACATTCAATCGGGATGTCCCCCGGACTACCGTGGCGTAGGTCCAGCGGACGGAAAGGATGAAACCATGAGCGAAAAGGATTCACCCGAGCTTCGGGACCTGAAAGTCGATACCAACAATTTGTACAAGGAAGAGACCTTCACCGATTTGCAGGCCGCTTCGGTGCGCCGGCAAAGCCCGGTAAAGGCAGACGGCAGCGCCGACGGCAGCCGTCCCGTGTTGTACATCGGCGAAACCACGCTGATGACGCAGATGGGACCTTTCCCGGTGCAGTTTGCCATCGAGGCCAACTCCCTCGACGACGCGTTCAAGAAATTTCCCGAGGGCGTCAAGGTTGCGGTAGAGCGCCTCAATGAGCGCGCCAAGGAGCTGGCCCGGGAAGAAGCCTCGCGCATTGTTGTCCCTTCGGCGATGCCTCAGGGAGTGCCTGGCGGAGGCCAGGGCAGTGTGCCCCCGGCGGGCGGCAAGATCTTCCTGAAAAAATAGCGCGGCGCTGCAGGAATCTTTCGGAAAACCCCTGATTTATTCAGGGGTTCTCCGGTTAGCCGCCGTTGCCGTTGCCGTGACTGAAAGGATGCCTATCTGGTATTCACCCTGGTCGCATGCTAGCGTTTCTATTATCAGTTCAAGGCGCCCTACGTTTTATCGATTCTCACCAGTTTCGCAGTGATCCGTAGGCGCAGGTAGAAAGCGCATACGGAATCTGCGACTTCCTAAACCGGAATTTTGCGCATCACGCTTGTTGATGGCGGAACCCTGCCCCGCAGCTGCGTAGTTTCGCGCGCGCAAACAGTTCATCAGGAGAACATCCATTGAAATGTCCAATGTTTCGAAGACTCGTTTCAGTCCTACCTCTTGTCGCGCTTTTAATCACTACCGGGGTTCCGGCCCAAACTTCCGAAGATAAAACCGCGATTTCCGAAGGCACGAAAGTCGCAATCGAGTTCACCATCTACCTTGAGGACGGCAGCGTGTTCGGAGGCAACTCCGAGAGCGATCCTCTGATTTATCAGCAGGGGCAGGGTCAAATACCGGCGGGACTCGAGAATGCGTTAGTGGGACTGAAAGCGGATGACCGCAAGAAGGTGACGTTGACACCGGAGCAGGCATACGGCCCGGTGAATCCGGAAGCGTTCGTTGATGTGGAGATCGACCGCATTCCGGAGGACGCGCGAACCGTCGGCGCGGGTTTGATTGTGAACGATCCCAGCGGAAACCGCCGATTCGTCAAGGTTCACGAGATCAAGGAGGACGTCATCGTCATCGACCTCAACCACCCGCTGGCCGGACACGAGGTCACCTTCGACGTTCACGTGTTGACGGTGGAGTAGCGCAGCGCATCGGAACACCGGGGTCGCTTTGCGGAGGTCCCGGCGTTCAAGCCTCGGCTCATTCCCCGCTGCGGGTGGACCCGGACCGGATCATTTCTTCCCAGCCCGCGATCCCTTCCTCGAGAAATCTCGCGCCTATGCCGTTTGACCGCAGCGTAGCGCATACCCCCTGGCTCACGCGGTGCCCGTGAACGCAGTACACGACTACGTTCTGCCCGGCGTCGATATCCCTGAACCACTTTGCCACCTCATCGGGATTACGCCATGCGGCGCCGGGTATCGGGTGCTCGACGGGTGTCCGGTCTTCCATCAGGCGAACGTCGATCACCTCGACATCAGCCCCCTGGTCCAAAAGGCGTTTCAGCTCCCTTGGGGAGATTGCGTTGCTCATCAGCTCAGCTCCCGGACCCTCGCGCCGGCGGCAACCGGGCACGCGAAGATCCTAGATCACAATCAAATGGTAAATGATTCCGATAACGCCACTGGCGAAGACCACCGGAATTATTCCAATCCCGAAACGGAATAAGGCAACGAACGCAAGGATACTGATCAACGCCGCAAAGCCCTGAAACTCCTGTCCAAACCCGCCTGGCCAGAAAACGTGATAGGCGAAGAACACAGCCAGGTTCAGCACCACGCCCACCACCGCAGCTGTGATCGCAGAAAGTGGAGCCGTAAACATGACGTTGCCGCGAGTCCGTTCCACCGCCGGGCCGCCGGCGAGAATGAACAGAAACGACGGCAGAAAGGTGAAGAACGTGACCACCGTCGCGCACAGCACCCCGGAGAGCGCCAGGTGCTCGAAACCGAGCACGGCCTTGGTCCATCCGCCGACGAATCCGACGAAGGTGACGACGATGATGAGCGGGCCGGGAGTGGTCTCGCCTAACGCGAGGCCGTCTATCATCTGCGTCGCCGTCAGCCACTGAAACTGCTCCACGCCGCCCTGATACACATACGGCAGCACCGAGTAGGCGCCGCCGAAGGTGACGAACGCGGCCTTGGTGAAGAACCAGCCCATATCCACCGGGGTGCTGTCGAAGCCGAACGCACGGCCAAGCGCATACATCGCCGCGCCCCAGATGAAGATCCCTATGGCGACGTAGGCGGCGAGGCGCGGCCAGCT
>JBFIYQ010000158.1:0-6665 GCA_041605275.1 Gammaproteobacteria bacterium | reverse complement strand
CCAGGCTTTGAGCCAGATCTCGGAGCGGATGTCGCTCAGTACCGGGGCTTTGAATCCGGCGTCGGTCAGCGCTTTGGAAACCGCGAGCACGCGGGCGCTCTCGATACCGTCCAGCTCGCCCACGGGAAAGCGGTCGCCCTCGATGTGCCGGATCACTCCCGGGCGAATGATCTCTGCGGCCGGAAAGGCAATACAGCCGATGATTCGCCACGGCTCGATGCCGGCGCTGATTCGACCGGTGGGATCCAGGGTCTTAAGAACGTAACCTTCAAAGGGACCCCCGTGACGCTGAAAATACCACCAGGGGATACCGTTCTGGGTGGTGAGGATCATGGTCTCGGGACCGAGCACCGCAGGCAGACTGTCCACCACCGACTCAATCTGGTGGGCTTTGAGCGCCAGGATCACCAGATCCTGAGGCTCCAGCGTGCGCAGGTCGTCGGTGGCCTCCAGGTCCGAGGCCTTGAACACGTCTCCCTCGGCGGAATGCAGCTGCAGGCCGTCAAATTGAATTGCCCGAAGGTGCGGGCCGCGGGCGATCAGGCTGACCTCGTGACCCGCCTGGGCCAGGCGCACGCCCATCAGGCCGCCGATGGCCCCGGCGCCTACCACACAAATTTTCATACTGCCTCCCGCACGTCCTTCGTGCTCAATAGGCGCCAGCGTCGCTCTTACGGCCTCGCCGGAACCAAGAGAAACCGGGGCTCAGCCCTAATCATAATATTCCCACGACCTATCCAGGGCGGGGTATTGGATTTGTTAATTTAGACTATTAACCGCTTATTGTGCAACGCAGCACAAACCGGCCCAGGGGCAACACCTGGGAGGAGGGGGCACGGAAATTTCGGCTCCAGCGGCACTGAGGCCCGCAGCGGAAAAGGCGCTTAAATGTGCTCTGAGGCGCGGGGCCCGCCTTTCCTTGGGGCAACGCCGCGGATACGCCGAGAGTCCGTCGTCACGGGCGCAGGTCAGATGTTTTCGCCGGCCAAAAACAGCCAGGTCTCCACCACCGAATCCGGGTTGAGCGACACACTCTCGATGCCCTCGTGCATGAGCCAGCGGGCCAGATCCGGGTGATCCGACGGCCCCTGACCGCAGATCCCCACATACTTGTTCGCCTTGCGGCAGGCCCGGATGGCCTGGTGCAGCAGCACCTTCACCGACGGATCGCGCTCGTCGAACAGATTGGCCACCAAACCCGAGTTGCGGTCGAGCGCCAGGGTCATCTGCGTGAGGTCGTTGGAGCCTATGGAGAATCCGTCGAAGTGCTCCAGAAACTGCTCCGCCAACAGCGCGTTGGACGGCACCTCGCACATCATGATCAACCTGAGCCCGTTTCTTCCCCGCTCGAGCCCCTGCTCCGCCAGCAGCCGGGTGACGTTGCGCGCCTCTCCCAGGGTGCGGATGAAGGGCACCATGATTTCCACATTGGTCAAGCCCATCTCGTCGCGCACGAAGCGCAGCGCTTCGCACTCCATCTCAAAGCAGCGGGCGAAATCTCCTGAGAGATAACGCGAAGCGCCGCGGAAACCCAGCATCGGGTTGGCCTCGTTGGGCTCGTAGCGGCTGCCGCCGACCAGATGAGCGTACTCATCCGACTTGAAATCCGAGAGCCTCACGATCACAGGCTTGGGCCAGAAGGCAGCGGCGATGGTGGAGACCCCCTCGGCGAGCTTATTTACGAAGAACGCCCTCGGACTGCCGTAGCCGGCGATGCGGCGGGAAATTTGCGTCTTCAGGTCGCCATCGAGAGCGTCGAAGTCGAGCAGCGCCTGCGGGTGCACGCCGATGCTGTTACCGATAACGAACTCCAGGCGCGCCAAGCCGACCCCGGCGTTGGGCAGGCGCTGAAATTCAAAGGCGCGCTCCGGGTTTCCCACGTTCATTGCGATCTTGAACGGGATCTCGGGCATGGTCTCGATATCCAGCGTGCGCACGCGATAATCCAGCAATCCTTCGTAGACATAGCCTGTGTCGCCTTCGGCGCAGGAGACCGTGACCTCGCCGCCGTCCTTGATGGCGCCAGTGGCGTCGTGCGTTCCGACCACGGCGGGAATGCCCAGCTCTCTGGCGATAATGGCCGCGTGGCAGGTGCGCCCACCCCGGTTGGTGACGATGGCGGCGGCGCGTTTCATGATGGGCTCCCAGTCGGGATCGGTCATGTCGGTGACCAGAACGTCGCCGGGCGACACCTTATGCATCTCGGTCACGTCGAACACCAGCCGCGCCCTCCCGCTGCCGATCCGCTGACCGATAGAGCGGCCGGTAGAAAGCACCGCCCCTTTTTGTTTCAGCTCGAAGCGCTCCAGCTTTTGCGCGCCCGCGACGCTTTTCACCGTTTCCGGGCGGGCCTGAAGAATGAACAGCCCTCCGGTCTCGCCGTCCTTGGCCCATTCGATGTCCATGGGCCGTCGATAGTGCTTCTCGATGGCGACGGCGTAGCGGGAAAGCTGCTCCACGTCCGCGTCGTTGAGAGAAAACTCGAGGCGCTCCGCTTCCGGTACATCCGCGACGTCGACACGCTTGGCGGGATCGTCGCTGTAGACCATCTTTACCGCCTTACTGCCCAGCTCCCGGCGCAGAATCGCCGGACGGCCGGCTTGAAGTGCCGGCTTGTAGACGTAGAACTCGTCCGGGTTGACCTGGCCCTGCACCACCATTTCGCCGAGCCCGAAGGAAGCGGTGATGAAAACCACCTGCTCGAATCCGGACTCCGTATCCAGCGTGAACATGACGCCGCTGCTGCCGGCATCTGCGCGGACCATGCGCTGAACGCCGGCGGAAAGCGCCACCTCTCCGTGAGCAAAGCCCTGGTGAATTCGATAGGAGATGGCGCGATCATTAAATAGCGAGGCAAAAACCTCCTTGACCGCGACGATGACGTCGTCGGCGCCGCGCACGTTGAGAAAAGTCTCCTGCTGGCCCGCGAAGGAGGCTTCGGGTAAGTCCTCGGCGGTGGCGGACGAACGAACCGCAACCGGCAGGTCCTCGCTGTTGGACATGGTGGCGTAAGCCGAGCGGATCTCTTGTTCGAGTCCGCTGCCCAAAGGCGCCTCGAGAATCCACTCGCGAATTCGACCGCCGGTTTTCGCCAGCGCCTCGACATCCTCCGAATTCAGCCCGCGCAGCGCGTCCTCGATTCGCCCGGCGAGTCCGTTGGCATTGACGAACTCCCGGTAGGCCTCGGCGGTGGTTGCGAAGCCGTCGGGAACCTCCACGCCCGATGCCTTCAGGTTGGAAATCATCTCGCCCAAAGAGGCGTTCTTGCCGCCCACCGTGGCGACATCATTCATACCCACGGTCTTGAACCACTTGATCCGTTCCACGTGCGCGGAGTCCTTGTGTGAGTAAGGGGTCAGGCGCCGACATTTTACACGCCGCGGCGCCTGCCGAGCTTCAACCGCTGGTAAACTCTTCCGTCCCCCCAACCCACGGCGATGGCGGCGTCTATTCGTTCATGAGCATGGCCTCGGCTCACAAGGACGATCTCATCGGGACCTTCGCCCGTCATCGGGTAGCGTGCAACCTGCTCATGGCGATGATGATCCTGGGCGGGATCTGGTCGCTGGTCCATCTCAACACCCAGTTCTTTCCCACCTTTGCCCTGGACTTCATTACCGTGCGCGTGACCTGGACCGGGTCCAGCGCCGAGGACGTGGAAGATTCGGTGATCAATCCGCTGGAACAAGCGTTGCGCACCGCCGACGGGCTGCGCGAGATGACCTCCGCCGCCACCGAAGGGGGCGCCGGGCTCACCCTGGAGTACGAAGAGGGCACCGACATGGGCGTGGCGCTGGACTGGGTCAAGGAGCAGGTGGCGCTGGTGCGCAACCTTCCGACCAGCGCCGAGGAGCCGGAAATAACCCGCATCGTGCGCTACGAGCCGGTGGCCCGGGTACTGGTCACCGGACCGGTGTCGCTGGATCGGCTGCGGCCGCTGGTCCGGGGCATGGAACGCGATTTGCTGGGGCGGGGCGTGGCCAAGGTGGACATCAGCGGGCTGCCCGAGGAGGAGATTGCGATTCAGGTGCCCACCTCCGCGCTGAGGGCCCTGGACATGTCCCTGGAGGACATCGCCCGGCGAGTGGCCGAGGAAAGCCGGGATTTACCCGCGGGCACCGTGGGGAGAGAAGACGTTTCGCGACAGCTCAGGGCGCTGGCTCAACGGCGAACAGTGCTCGGCTTCGAACAGATCCCGCTGGTGTCCGACCAGACCGGCCGCCTGGTTACGGTGGGCGACGTGGCCACCGTGGTGCGCCGGCCCAAGAACCAGACCACCCGTTTGTTCTTCAAGGGCCAGCCGGCGGTGGAACTCTCGGTCAAGCGGGCGGAAAACACCGACAGCCTCGAGGCGGCGCAGATCCTCCAGCAATGGCAGGAGGACATTGCGTCGCAGCTGCCTGCGGGAATAGAAGTGCACATCTACGACCAGCAGTGGCGTCTCATTCGCGAGCGAATACTGATGCTGCTCAAAAACGGCGCCGGCGGTCTGGTGCTGGTGGTGATCATTCTTTATCTGTTCTTGAACGGCCGCGTAGCCTTCTGGGTCGCGGCCGGGATTCCCGTCTCTTTCATGGCAACGCTGGGGGTGCTTTACGCCATCGGGGGCACGGTCAATATGGTCAGCCTGTTCGCGCTGATCATGACGCTAGGTATCATCGTCGACGACGCCATCGTGGTGGGGGAGAACGCGCTGGCTGAGTATCAGTCCGGCACCGAGCCGCTGATCGCCGCCGAGAGCGGAGCGCGGCGCATGCTTTCGCCGGTGCTCGCATCCTCGCTCACCACCGTGGCGGCGTTTATTCCGCTGATGCTGGTGAGCGGCATCATCGGAAACATCCTCTTCGACATACCCACCATCGTCATCTGCGTAATCGCCGCCTCGCTGGTGGAAAGCTTTCTGGTTCTGCCGGGGCATCTGCGCCAGAGTTTCCAGCACCTTCACCGAGACGCACCCTCGAAACTCAGGCGACGGCTGGACGGCGCCATCAGCGGTTTCCGCGAGCGCCGCTTCCGCCGTCTGGTCACCTGGGCGGTGGCCAATCCGCTGACGACCCTGGCGGCGGCGCTTGCCATGCTGATGTTCTCCGCCGGGCTGTTCGCCGGCGGACGGGTGGTGTTCAATTTTTTCCCCACCACCGAGGGAACGGTGATTCAGGCCAAAGTCGGCTTTGTTTCCGGTACGCCCCCCGAACGCGTCGAGAACTTCATGATGCGGCTGGAAGATTCCTTGAAGCGGACCGAGCAGAGCTTCGAAGCGGATCTGGTGCGCATGTCGGTGGTGAGGCTCGGGTCTTTCGATCAGCTGGACCGGCGCCAGCCTCCCGTCGGTGGAAATCAGTACGCGGAGCTGTTCGTCGAGCTCGAGGAGCCGGACCATCGCGAGGTGCGCAATCCGGAGTTCCTCAATCGATGGCGCGCGCACCTGCCGAGCGCTCCCGGGATCGAATCGCTTACCATCATTGAGCAGCGCGCCGGACCGCCGGGGCGGGACATAGATGTTCGGCTCACGGGTAACGACGCCGATGCTAATAAAGCGGCCGCGGTGGAGCTGGCGGAGACGCTCAAATCTATCCCCGGCGTGATCGGCGTCGACGACGATATGCCCTACGGGCCCCAGCAGCTGATCTTCAGCCTGACGCCGGAAGGCCGGGCCCTGGGCTTGAGCGTGGACGAGGTGGCGCGGCAGCTGAGGAGCGCCTACGACGGTCGAATTGCGCAGATTTTTCAGGACCGGGACGATGAGATCGAAGTGCGCGTAATGCTGCCGGACGAGGAGCGCCACAACCTCTTGAGCCTGGACAGCCTGAGCATCGCGCTCGAATCCGGAGAAGTCGTGCCGCTGCCTACCGTGGCCGAGATCAGAACGCGCCGAGGCTTTGAAACCTTAAGGCATTACAACGGCAATCTCTCCGTGCGGATAAGCGCCGACGTGGATCCCGCCGTGACCAATAACAATACCGTTATCGATTCGCTCAAACGGGACGTGCTTCCTTCACTGAAGCAAAGATTCGGCGTCGACTATGCGTTCGAGGGACGACGCGCCGATCAGGAGGAAACCCTCGCCGACATGCGCGTTGGCGGGCTGTTCGCTCTGGGCATGATTTATCTGGTGCTGGCGTGGGTATTCGCCTCTTACGGTTGGCCGCTGGTGGTGATGTCGGCAATTCCCTTCGGCCTGGTGGGCGCGATGCTGGGGCACTGGCTGAGGGGGCTCGACCTCACCGTGCTTTCACTGTTCGGTTTTTTCGGCCTCTCCGGCATCGTAGTCAACGACTCCATCATCCTCGTCATCTTCTACAATCAGCTCAAAGAGGACGGGGAGTTCACCGGCGCGCCCGCCATCGTCGAGGCCGCCTGCCAGCGACTGCGCGCGGTGCTGCTAACTTCCCTTACCACCATCGCGGGACTGACGCCGCTTCTTTTCGAAACTTCGCTCCAGGCCCAGTTTCTGATCCCCATGGCGGTATCCATTTCCTTCGGCCTTGCGTTCGCCACGGTGCTGGTGCTGATGGTGATTCCGGCGTTGCTCTGCATTCACGAGAGTATCGCCGAGCGAATTCGAGGCCGTTATTTCCAGGGCGGTCTCGGCGCTCCCGCGGCGGAGATCTCGTGAGCCGGGATCCGGTGAACTTCGGCCTGATGGTCATCGGCTCCGAGCTTTT
>JBFIYQ010000157.1:0-6696 GCA_041605275.1 Gammaproteobacteria bacterium | reverse complement strand
GCGCCGGTGCCCTACAACATCTTTCTTCTGCTTTCCGTATGGCGCTCCAAGCAGACCACCCCGGTCGTTTCGCTGATCGCCGGACTCTGGTTCGTGCTGGTGCTGATCGTTTAACCGGGCCGCTATCGGATATACCATCCCGGCTCCATTAGAAGAACGAACCGGAGCCTGAGGAATGAACCCGGCAGTGCTCAGCACCACGCCCACCCGCTCGAGCTATGACGCCGTCATTGTCGGTGGCGCCATGTACGGCTCCTCGGTGGCGTGGTTTCTTGCCGATAACCCGGACTTCGACGGCTCCATCCTGGTGGTCGAGCGCGACCCGACCTACGAGTTCACCTCCACCGCGCATACCAACAGCTGCATGCGCCAGCAGTTCTCCAACGAGATCAACGTGCGCGTGTCCCAGTTCGCCGCCGAGTTCGTCAAGAACTTCCGCAGCTTCATGGGCAACGACCCGCGGGTGCCGGACCTCGTATTGCAAAGCTTCGGCTACATGTATCTCGCCGACAACGAGGACTTCGCCAACGTGCTGCGGGAGAACCAGAAGGTTCAGCAGGCGTGCGGCGCGGGCACGAAGATCATGACCGCGGAGGAGATCAAGCGCGACTACCCCTTTTACAACGTCGACGACATCGTCGCCGGCAGCCACAACCTCATCGACGAAGGCTATTTCGACGGCAATACGCTGTTCGACTGGTGGCGGCGCTCGGCGCGGGAAAAAGGCGCCGAGTACGTCACCAACGAGGTGGTGGCCATGACCCGGAACAGCGCCAGAACCCGGGTGGAAAGCGTGACGCTCAAGTCTGGCGAGATCGTCGGGTGCGGCACCGTGGTCAACGCCTCGGGGCCTCGGGCGGTCTTGACCGCGCGCATGGCCAGCATCGAGATCCCGGTGGAGCCGCGCAAGCGCTACACCTTTATATTCGCAGCCGAGCGCCCGCTGGATCGCGATCTGCCGCTCACCATCGACCCTTCAGGCGTGCACATGCGCACCGATGGCACCTATTATTTGGCCGGCTGCCCGCCCGACGACGATCCGGCGGTGGACTACGACGACTTCGAGCAGGACTTCAGTCTGTGGGAGAACAAAGCCTGGCCGGCCATCGCCCACCGGATCCCCCAGTTCGAGGCCATCAAACTGATCCGATCCTGGGCCGGCCACTACGCCTACAATACGCTGGACCAGAACGCCATACTCGGCCGGCACACGAAGGTGGAGAATTTCATTTTCGTCAACGGTTTCTCCGGCCACGGCTTCCAGCAGTCTCCGGCCTTGGGCCGGGGGACGGCGGAGCTCATCACCTACGGCGAATACCGCTCGCTCGATCTTTCGCCTTTCAACTATGAGCGAATCGAGCGCAACGAACCCTTCAGTGAAAAAGCAATCATCTGAAACTTTGCCGCAACCTTTCCGATAGTGAAGGTTTGATATGAAAAAACTCGTGCTCACCGGCGCCGCCGGCCGTCTCGGCTCCTATCTGCGGGAGCCATTGTCCAAGCTTGCCGATCAGCTCGTCTCTTCGGACATCGCCGAGAATCTCGGCAAACTCTATCCCGGCGAGGCTTACGTCCGCGCCGATTTAAGGGAATACGACCAGATCCAGCGGCTGCTCCAAGGCGCCGACATGGTGGTCCACTTCGGCGCCTACGGCGACGAGGCACCCTTCGACACTATCGTCGGGCCCAACATCATCGGCGCCTACAACATCTGGGAAGCGGCTTATCAAAACAGCCTGCGGCGGGTGGTCTACGCAAGCTCCATTCACGCCGTCGGCATGCATCCCAAGACCGACTTCATCGGCACCGACGCGCGTCACCGGCCGGACACCTATTACGGCCTGGCGAAATGTTTCGCCGAGGATCTGGCCAGCCTTTATTGGGACAAGCGCGGCCTCGAAGCCGTTTGCCTGCGCATTCTTTCCTGCGCCCAGGTGAGCAACGTCCGCGCCCTCGGCACCTGGCTTTCCTACGACGACCTCATCCACCTTGTCGAGCAGGCCATCGGGACGCCAAACACGGGCTTTTCCATCGTTTACGGGGTTTCCAATAACGACCGCGTGCCGGTGGACAATTCAAAAGCGAGCTTTCTCGGTTACCGCCCCAAAGACAACGCCGAGCAGTTCGCCGAAAAGATCCTCGCCGAGGCGCCGCCTTCCGACCCCTTAGACCCCGGGCAGATGTGTCTCGGCGGCCCGTTTGCCTCGGTGGAGCTCGGCGAAAGCGGCGTGGCAAAGCTGAACATCATCGACGACACGAAGAAAACTTAAGCGGTAAAAAAGAAGTCTAAAAAGGAGTGAGAGCTTAAATGCCTGGAAACGCATAAAACATTTCGGCTCTGACCCCTTATTTGCCGCGAAATTATCGCAGACGCTCAAAGCATGTGCCGCGTTGCGCCGGCGATTCCCGCAAGACTCAAGCCCGGCGCGAACCCGACGCGGGCTCAGGTATTTATCCGGAGTTTTCTTTCGTCTCCGCGGACTCTGCTTCGACCGGGGCGTCCAGGTATCGACCGATGATCTCCGCCATCGAAGTTGGCGGAAGTATCGGCGGCATCAAAGTGCGGAAGCGGCCGTCCGGACCCATGAGATAAATGTACGAGGCGTGACTGATGACGGCCGTGCCGTTCCACTCGGCTTCGACCGCCCGCGGCTCAATGCGAAAGGCGCTGTAAGCACTTTTAAGCTGCTCGGCGCTGCCGGTGAGCCCGACCATCCGCGGGTGAATCTTCGGCATCGCCGCGCGCATCTGATCGAACGTGTCGTTCTTCGGATCCACCGTAATCATAACCGCGTTTACCCGCTCCGCCTTTTCACCCAGCGAATCGAGCGCCGCCGCAATAGAGTGGAGCGTTTGCGAGCACATGAAAGGGCAGCTTAAGTATCCGAAAAAAACCAGCAGATGGTCGCCCCGGTAATCGGCGCTGCTTCGGAGCTCGCCGTACTGGTCCATCAGCTCGAATTCACCGCTGAAGTTAACCGGAAAGTCGTCGACGCCCACATTTATCGCGCCACTTTCCTTGATCAGTGACGCCGACTCAGGCGCCACCGCGGCGTGGCTCGTTGAGTCGTGGGCGAGCACGTTTCCGCTTGAAAGCCCGATTGCCAGCGCTAAAGCGGCAAAACGCGCCGTCATCAGCGCGATTCCAGGAACTTTTTGTCGGCCTCGGGGCCAAGACCGAGCAGGCCTTTTCGCTCGAGCACCCGCTTGATCCTCGGGTCGTGGCGAAACCAGTTGCCCGCCTTCGACTCCTCGATACCGGTGCGCTTGGACCACTTCCCGGAGAAGCGATTGGCGGCGCGCCACTCCCCGCCCACCTCGCGTACGAACTGAATAGCGAAAAAGCGAACGCCGCGATTCTCCGTCCACAGCCCGTCGGCGGTGACTTTCTTGTTGCAGAAATCGACCAGCTCTTCGGCAGCGCCGGTGAAAGCGGTGGCGTTCTTGGAAACCAGAATCAATTTGCCGTCATCGGTTAAAAGTCCGAGCTGACGCTTGCCGTCACCGCAGTTAGCAGGGCAGTCGCCGCCGAGCTCGCAGGCGATATCGACCACCTTGGCGTCAAAACGGTCGATTTTCTCGCCGGTGACACCCCAGCTATTCGCCCCGTAGACCCAGGCAGACGCAATCAGGGCAACGCCAGACAAAGCTGTCACGACGAGCATGGGATTCAATTTACTAGTTCGAGTCATCATCACAGCCTCCTGTCACTTGGGCACGGCAAACGGCGGAATCACGCCAACGGTTTCATGGGTGAGCCTGGTGATGCCGTCATCGGCCAGAATCTCGTCAACGAAGAGATAATTGATGCCGTCCCGCTCGTGCACCTTGCCCTTCACCGTGACGACGTGACTCATGGAGCCGATCACGCCGGAAGGGGCGACGCTCGCCGGGTCGTTACCGTATTTCATGACCATGTAAACGCTGCCGTCGTCGGCCAGCAATCCGACTGGAATGCCGCCGGCGGCGCACCAGACCGCGCAGGCGTGGTGTGCAGTGCCGACAATGAAATCCGAGGCACCCATAATCTGAGAGACGTAGCACCAGGTATCGATGAGCTCGCCTTTCAGCTGCACCTGCTTGCCGGCAGCCGTCGCCGGTCCCGCGGCCGCGCACATGAGCGCCGCGGCGCAAAATACATCTCGAGCAAATGGTTTCAGCTTCACTGTGTTGACTCCTCTGGCTCTCGACCGCTGCGCGGCCACATTGGACGGCGTATCCCGAACGGCTGTTTTTTCGTTATTGCACCCGTCGGACGGGCCTCACGGCGCAGAATAATCTTTACCCGCAAGGCGTGAGAAGATGGTCCCGGCCAAATGTGATGCTTTTGTTAACCTTTCTGGAGACGGGATGCGGGATAAAGGACTGAAATCCCGGCGCGATCGCGCGGGCTGCTTTGATTTCGGCCGAAGGAGTGTGGCAACGTTGGCTCGATCACCGGGGGGACAGACCCTTGAGCGACGGCGGTAAGGAGGGCGACATGCGTTTTAACAGCATTGCGGTGAAGCTGCAGGCTGCGCTGATACTTATTATTTGTGCCGGGTTTGTAGCCGCGGCGAGCGGCGCGCAAGCCGAGCGCGGCGAGAGCAGCGCCGAAGCGGCAGTCGCCAAGCTCTCCGACAGCCAAGCGCGGCAGATGCTGATCGACGAGCTGCAGAAATCCGCCGGCTCACGGGAAGCCGAGGAGTTCAATCCGGCGGTGTTCGCCTACCGACTGCAGCGCGACATCGGCAGACTGTCCGAGGAAATCCGGGCCACCTATGCCGCGGTGGGCGAGCTGCCGAGCGTGTTTCCTACCGCCTGGGCCCAGTTCACCGCCGATCGCGAGAAGGGCGGGCTCCTTTGGTTCCTAGTTGCGCTGGTGGTTTCCCTGGGCGCGGGCGGCATCACTGCAATTGTCCTGAGATCCAGAGTCACCCCGGGGCTCAAAAACCTGGAGCTGGCGGAACCGGAATCGACCCGCAAGAAGGCCGGAATATTGTTGACGCGTCTCAGTTTGCACCTCGCCTACGTCGCGGTCTTCGCCTTCGTCGCCCTGGCGGTGTTCGTGCTGATATTCGACCACGATCCCAAGGACCGGACAGCGTTTCTGTTCTATCTCTTGGCAAGCGTGGTCTTTCTTTCCGTGATTGCGCTCTCGCTCGCCATCCACGCGCCGCGGCGACCCGCCCTCAGGCTGCCGCTTTACAGCGATGAGGAAGCGCTGCGGTTGCACCGGACGGTGCTACTGAGCGTGGGTTTCGGCGCATTCGCCTATTTCACCTGCGCGCTCACCGGGACCCTGGGCGTGCTCGGCTTCGTCCACCAGCTGTTTCTGATCCTCGTGGCCCTGCTGACGGCGACGCTCGTAGTCATCACCATCCTCTCTGGAAGACGCTCCATCTCTCACGACCTTGCCAGCGGTGCCCCGGCCACCAGCGCGCGCGGCATCTACTCGCGCGTGTGGCCTTGGTTCTTCGCCGTCTTAGTACCGGTGCTGGTCGCGGGCTTAATCGTCAGAGAGCTGCTGTACGACTTCGTCCCTTACGGCGCAGCGCTGGTGACCGTGGCGCTGATGGCGGTGGTGCCGAGTTTCGACGCGCTGCTTTACCGCGAAAGCGAACGGCTGCGTGAAGAGGATGAAGTCGTCAGGGCGGCAATTACCCGCGGCGCCCGGCTCGGCGTGCTGGTGCTCGTGGTAGGCATTTTGTTGGCGGCCTGGCGGATCAATCCTTTCGCCATGGGCGAAGGCGGCGTCGGCTCGCAGATGGCGAGCGCCGTGCTGCAGATCTTGATCACGCTGCTGGTGGCCTACGGGCTGTGGCAGATTACACGGATCTCCATTGACAAAAAGATCGCTGAAGAAGACGCCGAGATGGCAGCCCAGGGTGTCGATCTGGGCGAGCAGGAGATCGGCGGCACCGGTCTTTCCCGCATGCGCACGCTACTGCCGCTGGTGAAGCGCACGGTGCAGATTACCCTGGGCGTGATTTCACTGATGATCATCTTCAGCTCGCTGGGCGTCGAAATCGCACCCCTGCTCGCCGGCGCCGGCGTGGTCGGTCTTGCCATCGGATTCGGCTCCCAGACGCTGGTACGGGACATCGTATCCGGCGCGTTCTTCCTAATGGATGACGCCTTCAGGATCGGCGAGTACATCGACGTCGGCAGCGTTAAAGGCTCGGTGGAGAAAATGTCCGCGCGTTCCGTGCGGCTCAGGCATCATCGCGGCGCCATTCACACGGTACCCTTCGGCGAGATCAAGACGCTGACGAACTACAGCCGCGACTGGGCGATCATGAAGCTCGCTTTCCGGGTGCCTTTCGACACCGACGTGGACAAAGTTCGAAAGATTTTGAAGAAGGCGGGGCAGGAGCTCGCCCAGCATCCCGACATCAAGGACGACTTCATCCAGCCGTTAAAGTCACAGGGCGCAGTGGAAGCCGACGACCACGGCTTCATCATCAGAACCAAGTTCATGTCGAAGCCCGGCAAGCAGTTCGTGATCCGCCGCTACGCCTTCGCCGCGGTGCAGAAGGCTTTCCAGGAGAACGGCATCGAGTTCGCCACGCCCAAGGTCGAGGTGATCTTCGACGAAGACGACGGCAAGAGCCGGGAGAGTACCGGCGAGCAGTCGAGGGACAGAGACAAAGCCGTTTCCGGCGCGGCGGCGAGCCACGTGGTGAATCTCCCCGACGGCTCGACCGGATGAGTATG
>JBFIYQ010000156.1:0-6710 GCA_041605275.1 Gammaproteobacteria bacterium | reverse complement strand
CAAAGCTCATGGCGATGCCTCAGGCCCTGGACGATCGCGGCGACGAGTATGACCAGCCCCCAGATCAGGTACGGCAGGTACCACGGCGCGGTGGGATAGCTCCACACGAGCAAAAATGGCGAGATAAAGAGAAACGCCGCGCAGACGAAAATGACGACTACGGCATCGAGATACTTGTTGCTGTCAGGCTGCTGACGCATGCCGGCGGGAGATCACCTCGAGGGGATCCTCGTTCTTGTGCCTGGATTTTACCAAGCCTTTGAGCAGGAGAGAAAAACCCGGATCGGCGCGGCTCAGTCGCCGGCGCCGGACTTCGCCTCGGGGCGGAGCGCGGGCGCGAGCTTGTCCAGCACGCCGTTGACGAAACGGTGTCCCTGCTCGGCGCCGAATGACCGCGCGAGCTCTACGGACTCGTCGATGATCACGCGCCAGGGCACGTCGTCACAGTGAGAGAGCTCGAAGGCCGCCAGTCTCAACAGCGCCCGCTCGACGGGGTCCACCTGTCTCAGGGGGCGGTCGAGATAAGGAACCAGCATCTCGTCCAGGGAATCCGCGTGCTTTATAACGCCTTCCAGAATGCGGCAGAAATAATCCCGATCGAGATTGCCGCTGGCCTTATCGTCATCGAACTGGGCGACGATCTCGTCGGCCGGTTGTCCAGTGGCCTGCCACTGATAGAGACCCTGGAGCGCGGCGCGGCGGGCCCGCCGGCGAGCGCCCGGGCCGGGCTTCTTCATGTATCGGCGAAGCCGCGCAAGGTCGTCACCATATCCATGGCGGCGATCGCGGACTCGCTTCCCTTGTTGCCTTGCGCCCCGCCGGCCCGATCCAGCGCCTGCGACATGTCGTCGGTGGTGAGCACGCCGAATATGATTGGCACGCCGGTTTCGCGGGCCACCTCCGCCACGCCGCGGGCGCATTCACCGGCAACGTACTCGAAGTGCGGAGTGCCGCCGCGAACCACGGCGCCCAGGGTAATGACGGCGTCGAATTCTCCGCCGGCCGCCAGTCGCTTGGCCATTAACGGGATCTCGAATGCTCCGGGGACAGGCACCACGGTAACGTTGTCTTCGGCAACGCCGTGACGCTTCAAAGTTTCCAGCGCGCCTTGCTCGAGCTTTGACACCACCTCGCGGTTGAAACGCGACACCACTAAAGCGAAGCGCGCGCCGGCGATGTCGTACGAGCGTTCTTCGAGATCGTATTTTGCCATTCGATTAGTAACAGGTGACAAGTAACATGTGACAAGTGAATAGTGATTGGTGATTAGTAGCCTGAGAGTCGGCTTATCCGGATCGGGCAACTTTTACGCCGCTAATCACCAATCACTAATCACTTACTACCAATCACTCAGTTGACGTACTCCACAACTTCCAAACCAAAACCCGAAATGCCTGGTATGTGTTTCGGCGCGCTCAACAGACGCATCTTGCGCACGCCTAGATCCAGAAGAATCTGCGCGCCGACGCCGTAAGTGCGGAGATCGTCGACCGGCTCCTTGCGCGGAAGCGGTTCGCCCGCGTCTTCCAGCTGATAGTTACGGATTCGGTGGAGCAGCTCGGCGTCGTCTTCCTGGTGTCTCAGTATCAGCACCACGCCATTGCCTTCCCGGGACACGCGCTCCAGCGCGTCGTCAATGGGCCAGCCGGTGTCGCTGCGAACGCTGCCGGTGAGATCGGCGAGCGAGTCCAGCACATGCACCCGGATAAGCGTCGGCTTCTCCTGCTCGATGGATCCGGCCACCAGCGCCAGGTGAACCGCCGAGGTGGTGGACTCCTGGAACGCCAGCAGACGAAACTCGCCGTGCCGCGTGGGCAGCAGGCATTCGCCCACCCGGTGCACCGTTTTCTCGTTTAGAACGCGGTAGTGGATAAGATCGGCAATGGTGCCGATTTTCAGCCCGTGAGTCTGGGCCACCTGCTCCAGGTCCGGCCGGCGCGCCATGGTGCCGTCCTCGTTGAGGATCTCCACCAGCACCGCCGCCGGCTCGAGTCCGGCGAGCCTTGCCAGATCGCATCCGGCTTCCGTGTGCCCGGCGCGGGCCAGCACGCCGCCCGGCTCGGAGACCAGGGGAAAAACGTGGCCGGGCTGGACGAAGTCGGCGGGGCGGGCGTCGGGCGACACCGCGGCCTGAATGGTGGTGGCCCGGTCGCTGGCCGAAATACCGGTGGTCACGCCGTGGGCGGCGTCGATGGAAACGGTGAACTTGGTCTTATGAGATTCGCGATTGTCGCTCACCATCAGCCACAGCCCCAGCAGATCGCAACGCTCCCGGGTGATGGGCATGCAGATCAGACCGCGGCCGTAGCGGGCCATGAAGTTAATGTGCTCCGGGGTCACCAGCGCAGCCGGCATGATTAGATCACCCTCGTTCTCCCGGCCCTCGTCGTCCACCAGGATCACCATTCGTCCCTGACGAAATTCCTCGATCAGTTCTTGTGCGGTGTTGAATTCCATGCTTTGAGCTGCGGATGGTTTTAATACGCGCGGCTTGGTGAGCGCGCGATCTTAACCTATTCATATGGGCGGTTAGCGGTACTGGAGCAGCCGCTCCAGGTAGCGGGCCACCAGGTCGACCTCCAGATTGACCTCATGGCCCCGCCGGTATTCGGACATGATGGTGGTCGCGAGGGTGTGAGGAACGATGTTCACCTCGAAGTCGGCGTTCTCAACCCGGTTCAGCGTCAGGCTGACGCCGTCAACGCAGATGGAGCCTTTGGGCGCCAGGTAGCGCGCCAGCGCCTCCGGCGCGCGTATGCGGAAACGCACCGAGCGGTCATCGTCCTCGCGGCCGAGCACCGAGCCGACCCCGTCCACGTGCCCGGAGACCAGGTGTCCGCCCAGCGCGGTGTCCGGGGTGACCGCCGCCTCCAGGTTCACCCGGGCCCCGGCGTCGTAGCGACCTAGCGCGCTGCAGGCGAGAGTTTCCCTGGACACGTCAACGCGAAAGCGATCGCCGTCGTGTTCCACCACGGTGAGGCAGACGCCGTTGACGGATATGGAGGCGCCGGTCTCCAGCGGACGGCTGAATCCTTCGCCCACGCGAATAACCAGGCTCACGTCGCCGGCGTCACCCCGATGTCCGTCTCGGGCGAGTATCTCGCCGGTGCTCTGAATGATTCCGGTAAACATTGCGTCAGCGAGCCGCGGCTCGATGGCGGCGTTTCGCCCCGCGACGCGAAAGCTCCGGTATTGAGTTCTCCATCAGCCGAGTTTACCCGCTTGATCTCGGCGTGGCGGTCAGCCGCAGGTCATCGCCGACCACGCGCGTCTCCTCCAGGCGAAGCTCTAGTCGCTGCTCCATGCCGACAATCTCCTGCAGCGCGGCCAGAGGTCGGCCGTGCGCTCCCAGCAGCAGCGGAGCCAGATACAGCACCAGCTCGTCCACCAGGCCGGCGTCCAGAAGAGCGCCCGCCAGAGTGGCTCCGCACTCCGCGTGCAGCTCATTGACTCCGCGTCCGGCCAGATAGTCCAGCAACGGCGCCAGGCCCACGCGTTCGCCCGCGGGGGGAAGGGCCACCACCTCGGCGCCCGCCGATCGCAGCGCGTCGGCCGCCGGGGTCGTGTCGTCCAGCGTGGCGATGAGCACCGATCCCGGCGGCGGGATGATTCTGGCATCGGGCGGTGTGTTCAGCCGCGAGTCCACCACCACCCGCAGCGGCTGGCGGATCTCGGCGCCGGCGGTCTCCGGGGACGCAAAGTTTTCGCGCACGTCCAGCCGCGGATTGTCGGCCAGTACCGTTCCCACCCCGGTGAGGATGGCGGAGCTTCGCGCGCGCAGCCGCTGCACGTCCCGCCGCGCCGCTTCTCCCGTGATCCAGCGGCTCTCGCCGGAGGCCAGCGCAGTGCGGCCATCCAGACTGGCCGCGAGCTTGAGCCGCAAGTGCGGCCGGCCGCGGGCCATGCGACTGATGAATCCGGGGTTGAGCTTTTGTGCTTCGACCTGCATCAGGCCCTCGCGCACCCCGACACCGGCGGACCGAAGCGCCGCCAGTCCTTTGCCGGCCACCTCGGGATTGGGATCCCGCATCGCCGCCACGACGGTTTTAACCCCGGCGGATATCAGCCGCTCGGTGCAGGGGCCGGTCCGCCCGGAATGACAGCAGGGTTCCAGGGTCACGTAGGCGGTCGCGCCCCGGGCCGCGCCGGCGGCCGCCTCGACCGCAACGACCTCGGCGTGGGCTTCGCCGGCGCGGGCGTGAAAACCTTCTCCGACCACCTCGCCGTCGTTCACCACCACGCAGCCCACCCGCGGATTCGGATCCGTGGTGTAGAGGCCCCGCTGCGCCAGCTTCAGCGCGCGCGCCATGTGTCGAAGGTCGTCGGTTTCAGTCACGATGGGTGTCCTGGACCCGCAAGTCGTGGGGCCGCCGGGAATCAGTCGTTCGGGAGGAGCGGAATCTGGTTACGCCGCTGCTCGGGGGAGGGCTCGTTCTCCAGCCGGTCGATTTCTTCCCGAAACGCGTTGACGTCTTCGAAGCTGCGGTACACCGAGGCGAAGCGCACGAACGCCACCTGATCGAGCCCGCGCAGGGCGTGCATCACGTGCTCTCCCACGGTCATGGCGCGCACCTCGCGGTCGCCCGAGGCGATCAGCGCGTGCTTGATCCGGCTGATGGCGTCCTCGATGTGATCGCTGGACACCGGCCGTTTCTCCAGGGCGCGCATCATCCCCGAGCGGAGCTTGTTCTCGTCGAAAGGCACCCGGGAACCGTCGCGCTTGATTACCCGGGGCAGACTGAGCTCCGCCTTTTCGTAGGTGGTGAAGCGCTCCTTGCAGGCCTGGCATTCCCGGCGACGGCGGATCTGATTCCCTTCGCCCACCAGCCGGGAATCGATGACCCGGGTATCGTTGTCGTTACAGAATGGGCAGTGCATCCCCGAATCTTACCGGGTCACCGGCGTTGCGGCGATCAGGGCCTCCACCACCGCGCACCAGGCCAGGGCCAGATTGCGTCGGTTGTAGCCGCCCCCGCCCATGGCCAGCAGCCGCCCCTCGCAGCAGGCATCCGCCACGGCGCAAAGGCGGGCGGCGGCGTGGGCGTGGGCGGCGGTGGAATAGCGGAGATGGGTGATGGGATCGCCGGCGATGCTGTCGGCGCCGCACTGGAGCAGAACGAATTGCGGTCTGCCGCTGGCGACGAACGCCTCCACCTGTTCCCAGACCTCGAAGAACTGGCGGTCGCCGGCGTCCGGCGGCATCGGTATGTTGAGCTTGGTGCCGGTGGCGGCCCCGGTGCCGCGCTCGTATTCCGCGCCGGTGCCGGGATAGAGATAGCGCCCGTCCTCGTGCAGGTCGGCAAACACCACCGCGGCGTCGTTCTCGAAGCCGTAGTACACCCCGTCGCCGTGATGGGCGTCGATATCCACGTAGGCGATGCGCTTGAGTCCGTAATCCTGCTTCAAGACCTCGATGGCCACGCCGCAGTCGTTGAAGGCGCAAAATCCGGCGGCGGCGTCACGGCGGGCGTGGTGAAGACCGGCGATGGGAATGAACGCCCGGCGGCATGCTCCGGACATGACGGCGCGGCAGGCGGCTAGCGTGGTGCCGACGACGGTGGCGGCGGCTTCATAAATCCCCGGATAGGCCGGCGTGTCGCCATAATCCAGGAAGCCGTCGCCGGCTTTCGATCGCTCGATGACCCAGTCCACATAAGCCGGAGTATGAAAACGCTCGAGCTGGTTCCGGTCAGCGGTTTCGGGCTCGAAAACTCGCACCGAGTCCTGGAGCTTGCGCGCCGTCGCCTCGCTCCAGAACGCGTCTAGCCGGTCGGGACCGAAGGGATGACCGTGGCCAAAAGCGTATGCCCGCAGCCCGTCGCCGTAAAAGAGACCCACTCCCGCGGCCGCTTTCTGTGGAACCTCTGTTGGCGTGACTGAATCCAAGTGATGACGGGATCGCTATCCGGGTGGCGCGGTACAAAAATCCAGAGTACACCTTAATATAAGGGGGTCGCGTCTGCGACGTGGCGGAACCTGAGTTCAAGCGAAAGAGGCGAGCATGCAAGTCAAAGATCTAATTGAGCGTTGGGAAGAAGGATCGGCGGAGCCGCTCACGGCGCGTAAATACTGCATCCCCCTGCCGGTTCAGGACGCCGCCAAAATCGAGGCGCTGGTGCAGCTTTATCCGCGACGCAGAATCGACGACATCCTCCGGGACCTCATCAGCGCGGCCCTGGACGAGGTGGAGGCGGCGTTTCCTTACCGCCAGGGACCCAAGGTGATCTCGGAAGACGACCAGGGCGATCCCATCTACGAGGACGCCGGTCCGGCGTCTCGGTTTCGCGAGCTCTCCACTCGCTTCGCCCAGGAGCTGGAAGCCCAGGCCGCCAGCCGGGAGGATTGAGCCGCGACCAAAATCGAGCTCGGAACGTGGCCCGCTGTTGGAGCGCCTCCCCTGTCGGAGCGGCGGACATGCTTGGGCACGAAATTGATCGGGTCGGCGCAATACGCTTCGCTATTGCGCCCTACTAGAAGCTTCGCCCGCACCTGCCGCGCGAAAGCGAGAAGGCGGTAGTGGACGCCTGCGGTGTTAATTGGCGGGTAACGCTAGAAGTTTGAATCCCCACATACGACATACGTTGTCGCCTGTCTTTACTTTAAATCTTTCCCCCCGCTGCCGGGATTGTTCAGCCTCGGAGCCATCATTCCCTCCACCACCGTTCGCACATGCAAATCCCGCTGCGGGAACGGGATCTCGATGCCTTTTT